>JBMUHF010000148.1:0-3190 GCA_050302555.1 Arenicellales bacterium
GAGGGCGGTGTACCTAAAAGGGCAAGGTGTCGCGAAGAATAATGTTTATGCCTATATGTGGGCTGATATTGTTGCCGTCAGTGGCGATCAGAATGGAGTACGCTTTCGGGAGAAGGTTGCCAAAGACCTGACCTCTGCCCAAATAACGTTAGCACAAGATCTTGTTCGTGAATGTGTTCGTAAGAAATATAAAGGGTGTTGATTGGGCTAACGCCTCTCTAAGCAACAGCGTGACACTAACCTACGCTGACTCCTGTCTTTCTTGAGATGACAGGGAAGCGCTACCCCAACCTCTTAACCAAATCCTCTGCCCTAAGATGCGTATAGCGCATCACTGAGGTTGTCTGTGTGTGTTTTTATTTGAATGTCTTAAGAGGGCGGGCATCGTTCCAGCAAAAAGCTGGATCGGTCTGGAATAGGGGATGGGACCCCTATCAAACCTCAGATTCTGACTGTGCTGTCAGTGTGCTGTAACTGAGTCCTTTTCAGTCCTCTGTAGTCCACTCAGGTCCAGTTGCGTGAAGTTGGTACCCTGGTTTTAAGGGGTTTTAGGACCTGTTATATTGGCGACCCCGCCCTCCGGAGGCAGAGGTCAGGGGTTCGAATCCCTTCGGGCGCGCCAAAACCCCCTTTAAATCATGCATCAACTCCACGCAAAGTTTCCTGATTAGGTCCGGGTCTTTGTGATTAATCTTTGAGGAACACTAGATGCGTTGGCGGATAGGACTTGTCGTGTTTATCGGTTACGCCATGTTCCAGTTCTGGAACAGTGGATGGAAGTTTTCACTCCTTTTTGAACACCTGATCGGGGTATTTGCCTTCTGGCTGGGACTAAGCGGAATAGTCCTCTGCGGCATTGGGGGAATAGTGATCCTATCCAGGAAATCTTCCCAACAGTGCTCTTCTGCGACACAGCGAAGCAGTGGGGAATACTCAGATTCTCTGGGCCGGGGGATCGCGATCTTTATCGGTTGTTGTGTCCTGCTGATCGTGGGTCTCAGTAAATATGATCCATCTGGCTCTGTCGCCAGATGGTTGAGCTGATTGGTAGGAATTAAGAGATGGTTCGCGGCTCGAGACTACGCCAGAACGCGGGTTTTCACGGGAGAATCTTGCTTAAACTGTGGGAGTGGGTTTTGATAGATGATCGAGGGCCTTCTGTGCGCCCGCCTGGCTGGTGGGGAACTTGGGCAAGTGCAAGGCCCATCTCGATCCCGCTGAGTACGCGGGCGAGCATTAGATCGTTGAAGTCTCCAAGGTGTCCGATCCTGTATACCTTGCCGGCGAGCCGGCCAAGTCCGTTGACCGGAAAAATCTGGACCCTGCCTGAGGGGTCTTGGCGCGGTACCAGTCCCGTCGCTTGCTAAGTTGTATCATGTAAATTACTTAACAAGTCTTTCTGGTTTCTGGAAGAAGAATATGGAAACACCATTAACCCCCATGGAGTTTGCCCGCCGAGCGCGACGGCTTTACAGCGACCGCGAAGGAGTGGTGGACGGTGAACTCAGGTTTACGTACGGCGAATTCCTCGAGCGATGTGACCGCTGGTCAACGGCGCTTCAGTCACTCGGTGTGGGACAGGGTGATCGCGTTGCCTATATTGCTCCGAACACGCATGCGCACCTAGAGGCCTACTATGCGGTGCCGCAGATAGGCGCGGTATTGGTGCCAATCAATTTCAGACTCAAACCTGAGGATTTCGCGTACATCATTAACCACTGTGGCGCCACGGCTGTGTGTGTACAGCCCGATCATATCGAGGCCATTGACGCAATCAGGGATCAGATTCCAGCGGTGGAAGTGTTTGTTGCGCTGGAAGGGTCTGGGGACGGATGGCTCGACTACGAGCAGACTTTGGCCTCCCATGGCCCGGAGTATGAACCGGTAGAAATCAGCGAGTCGGATCTCATTACGATCAACTACACCAGCGGAACAACGGCGAGACCCAAGGGCGTGATGATCACGCATCGCAATGCGTACATCAACATCATGGGTACGCTGGTTCAGCATCATCTGAGTCCGGCGGATCGGTATCTTTGGACACTGCCGATGTTTCACGCCAACGGCTGGACATTTACCTGGATCAACACGGCCCGGGGGATGACTCATGTCTGTTTGCCGAAGGTCGAGCCGGAAGCCGTCTACCGACTTATTAAGGAAGAAGGGATCACGATGTTCTGCGCGGCACCGACAGTACTAATCAGTATTGCCAATGCACCGAAAAAGCTAAGAGAAGGCGCCCCGAGGGGAGTGCGCCTCTTCACTGCAGGAGCACCACCCGCAGCCGCAACGATCGAACTCATAGAAAAAGACTTGGGCTGGGAATTGACCCACGTTTACGGTCTCACAGAGACAGCGCCGCTGATCACCGTCTGCGAGCCACGACCAGAACATCAGGTGCTTTCCATCGAAGAACGGTCGAAAATCAAAGCCCGGCAAGGCGTCGAGTTAGTCAGTTCAGGAGAAGTACGCGTTGTTGATGAGAAGGGCCTCGAGGTCCCTGCAGATGGGAGCACCCTGGGAGAAATCACGGTACGCGGTAATGTGGTGATGGCCGGTTACTATAACGATCCCGAAGCGACTGCTGCGGCGATCAAAGACGGCTGGTTTTATTCTGGAGATGCTGCCGTCGTCCATTCCGATGGGTATGTCGAGATCCGCGATAGATTCAAGGACGTGATTATCAGCGGTGGTGAGAACATTTCGTCGGTAGAGCTTGAAGGATGTCTGTTGACGCATCCGGCGGTTCAGGAGACCGCGGTGGTGGGTATGCCGCACGAAAAATGGGGGGAAAGTCCGCATGCGTTTGTGGTGCTCAAGGAAGGCGCACAAGCGACCGAAGACGAACTCAAAGAGCATGTTCGTTCACAACTGGCGCACTTCAAAACACCCCAGGCCGTTAGTTTTGTTGAGGAGTTACCTAAGACGGCGACCGGTAAAGTCCAGAAGTACGTATTGCGCCAGCACGAACCGGGTATTGCCACACAGTAGATTTCGGACGGGACAGGCGGTGTTACCAACTCCAGACCCAGGTCGCCATCAAACCTTTGCTCGCGGCTGACAGGGAAGGCACCCACTCAGGCGGGTTACCGAGAAGTCGCCAGGTATCAAGAAGGGCGGGAATGGCTACCAGCGCCGCAACGGCGTCTTTGTCCTCTCCGAGTGCGTTAGCGATTCCCATGATGTCGCC
>JBMUHF010000149.1:0-18083 GCA_050302555.1 Arenicellales bacterium
AGATGCCGTTGCTGAACTAAATCCCTATGGCGAAACGCCAACGCTCGCCGATCGGGATCTTGTGCTGTATGACGTCGTAGTGGTGAACGAGTATCTGGATGAGCGCTTTCCACATCCGCCGTTGATGCCGAGTGATCCGACCACCCGCGCCCAGGCCAGAGTCATGATATCGCGGTTGCGCAGGGACTGGCTGGATGATGTTCAAAACCGTATGGCGTCAGGGGTCAAACTGGAGAAAAACCTGGCCAGAAGCCTGTCAGATGGCCTGGTGGCTATGTCCAACCATTTTTCGGAAAACAAATACGTACTGGGCGAGGATTTCAGTCTGGTAGATGCCTATCTTGTGGCACTGCTCTGGCGACTACCTCTCCTGCAGGTCAATCTGCCCCGTCAGGGAGGCAAGATTCTCGATTACGGGAATAGGATGTTTGCCAAGCCGTCATTTCAGGAAAGCCTGAGCGCGGCCGAGCGGGAGATGCGCGCCGACTGACGTACGGTATCCGGATGGCTACTGAGGACATCTCGCTAAATTCCCATCGCCCCTATCTGATTCGGGCGATCCGTGAATGGGCGATTGATAATCACCTGACACCACAACTGCTGGTCAATGCCGAGGGCCACGGGGTGGAAGTGCCAGCAGAGTTCGTTGAGGATGGCCAGATTGTCCTAAATATCAGCCCGCAGGCGGTCGACGATCTTGAGATGGGCAACGAATTCATTTCCTTTTCGGCGCGTTTTCGCGGTGCGTCTCGATCCATTCTCGTGCCAGTGGACGCTGTGTTGGCGGTGTTCGACAGGGAGAGTCGTCAGGGGATGTCGTTCCCACAGACGTCAGCGGTAGAAGGTGAGGAGAGTAAATCCACAGAACAGCCTCAGCTGCGCAAAAAGCCCAACTTGAAACTGGTTGAGTAGTTCTTGAAAGTTGCAGGTTAGGCCCCGATATCTTGTAGGGTCCAGGGGAGTAGATTCATGAGTACAGTAAAAATGCACGGCACTACCATTTTGTCCGTTCGTCGTGGAAATCGGGTGGTGATTGGCGGAGACGGCCAGGTTACGCTGGGCGACACTATGATGAAAGGCAACGCCCGAAAGGTGCGTCGGCTTCATGAGGATCAGGTCATCGCCGGATTTGCTGGAGGCACCGCAGACGCCTTTACGTTGTTTGAACGGTTTGAAGGGAAACTCCAGAAGCATCAGGGAAATCTCACGCGAGCGGCTGTTGAGCTTTCTAAGGATTGGCGTACCGATCGTATGCTGCGACGGCTCGAAGCGTTGCTCGCCGTCGCCGATGCCTCGGCGTCACTGATTCTTTCTGGCACAGGTGATGTGATTGAGCCAGAAGAGGGCATCATGGCAATTGGATCGGGAGGGCCTTATGCCAAGGCTGCTGCCAGAGCACTGCTTCAGGAAACCGATCTTGATGCCCGGGCCATCGTTGAAAAGTCTCTACACATCGCGGCCGATATCTGTATCTATACCAACCGTGAACTGACCATCGAGGAGCTTGAGATTCCCTGAGCGTGACTGGCGCTGACAGGGTGCACTGTACCGCTGCCAAGACTGACTGAACTATCCGGATTTTCTAAAGACTATGTCTGAAATGACCCCCCGCGAGATTGTCGAGGAACTCGACAAACATATCATCGGCCAGTCCATGGCAAAACGTGCTGTGGCGATTGCGCTCCGTAACCGCTGGCGTCGCCAGCAGGTCCCCGATGAGTTCTTGCGTAACGAGATTACGCCCAAGAACATTCTAATGATTGGGCCTACGGGCGTCGGCAAAACCGAGATCGCCCGCCGATTGGCACGGCTCGCGCGCGCCCCTTTTATCAAGGTAGAGGCGACCAAGTTCACTGAGGTGGGTTATGTCGGTCGCGAAGTAGATACCATTATTCGGGATCTGGTCGATATGGCGATCAAGATGACCCGGGAAGAGGCCATGGAGCGGGTGCGCCCCCGGGCCGAGGACGCAGCGGAGGAGCGACTTCTGGATCTGTTGCTGCCGCCAGCGCGCGATTCGGGCGGCGGATCATCTGATGGTGATCGGGACGAGGGCGCAGGGCGTCAGCGTCTGCGTAAACTGCTTCGCGAGGGTCAACTCGATGACAAGGAAGTTGAAATCGAAGTCGCTGCGCCGACCGTCGGCGTTGAGATCATGGCCCCGCCAGGAATGGAGCAGATGACCGATCAGCTTCAGGGGATGTTTCAGAATCTCGGCGGTCAGCGTAAGGTCACACGAAAAGTCAGGGTTCGTGAGGCAACACGCTTGTTGACCGATGAGGAAGCGGCCGCTCTGATCAACGATGATGAACTGAAGCACGAAGCGCTGCAACGAGTGGAACAGGACGGCATCGTCTTTCTTGATGAAATTGACAAGATCGTCGGGCATTCTGAGCGGCACGGTGCCGATGTCTCACGTGAGGGTGTGCAGCGTGACCTCTTGCCCCTGATCGAAGGGTCGACCGTCAGTACACGAAGTGGCATGGTCAAGACCGATCACATCCTATTCATTGCTTCGGGGGCGTTTCAACTGACCAAACCGTCAGACCTGATTCCGGAACTGCAGGGAAGACTGCCGATCCGAGTTGAACTGGATGCACTGGGACCGGAGGATTTTGTGCGCATCCTGACCGAGCCTGATGCATCACTGACCGAACAATACGCGGGGCTCATGAATACCGAAAACGTTACCCTGGAATTTACTCCGGAGGGGATTAACCACATCGCCCAGGTGGCGTGGCGAGTCAATGAGCAGACCGAAAATATCGGTGCCCGGCGTCTTCATACCGTGATGGAACGCCTTCTGGAGAGCATCTCCTTCGAAGCGGCAGATCGCTCAGGACAGGCCTTGGTGATTGATCCCGAATATGTCGATGCCAATCTCAGCAAACTTGCTGACGACGAAGACCTGTCGCGCTATATCCTATAGCGCAAACTTTTATCGGCCGTCGTATACTGGGGTGTCCACCCTGTGACAGGGGGGATGCCGATGCCCATTTTGCTGATCGATGGCCTTAACCTCATTCGCCGGGTCCACGCCGGGGTTCCCGAGGTATCAGAAAATCGCGACGAGGCCGTGCTGAATGCCTGCGTGGCTTCAGTGAGGCGCGCGTTACGCAAACACCAGCCCAGCCACGCGGTACTCGTGATGGAAGAGGGCGGCCCCAGTTGGCGGTCGCGCGAGTATCCGGACTACAAGAGAGACCGCCCGCCAATGCCGGATGATCTTGTGGTGGGACTGCCAAAGATCAAGGACGCGTTTTCCGAGATCGGCGTCCATGAGTTGTCAGCGCCGGGATTCGAGGCAGACGATGTGATTGCCTCGATTGCAAAGCGAACGAGTGAGTCAGGATTTCAGGCGATCATCCTCTCCACCGACAAGAGTTTTTGTCAGTTGGCAAGCTCCCGGATCACACTGGTGGATCACTTCAGTAATACGGTTCGCAACCGTGCCTGGATTCAGGAACGTTACGGTGTCGCGCCCGAGCAGATGGTGGACCTGATGAGCCTTGCCGGCGATCCTTCGCTGGGCATTCCCGGTATCCGCTCGGTTGGCGTACGCACGGCAGCGCGGCTGATTGGTGATTTTGGCGATCTCGATTCAGTCATTGACCATGTCCGGGACATTCCCGGCAAGCTTGGTGAGAAGTTGCGGCAGGGGGTCGAAACACTGCCGCTGATGCGCCGTCTGGTCAGCCTACGCCAGGATTTGGAACTCGGCGCCAACTTGCACGACTTTCGCTGGTCCGAGGAGATGCTGGTAAGCGAGACCGAGACTTCTGCTTAAAACCGCCGTTGGCTCAAAGATGGACGGGCTGGGGAAGGGCTCGATGTGTCTCAGTCGATCGTCTGGAGAATCTCAATACGGTCGCTGTCGGCGAGATCGACAGAAACCCCGTCGACGGTGGTAAACCGCCGGCCTTCAATCGCCTTCTTGTAAGCCTGGTATTTCAGCGCTTCGCCTTGACTATTGGTTACCTGGATATCAATAACCTGGTGCTGATCCTGCCAGTGCAGCACAAAGACCAGTGCCGAGATAGCAATTACCAGTCCTAGTAACGTATAAGCGACCATGGTTGCAGATACCCCTCCCTTGCTGGGGGCGGGTGTGGCCGCTGTAGCGGGTTTCGCAGGTGTGTTCTTGACCCGAAAGACCATAGCGACCACCAGGATCACCGCCAGCGTGAAAAGAATTTTTGTCAGCAAGAATAAGCCTCGTCGCCAGGGGGCAGTTGCAGGTAAAACCCCTGTGATTCTATGCTGTCTATAACGCTTGCGGGGTCTGTCGCGGCAAGCGTTGTCCTTTTTTCAAGATCCAGCGCCATCACCCACTCGAGTGGTTCGAGCCTGGCCTTGAGGGTATCCGGCAATACTCCCAGCGCCTTGGAGTCCGGGACAAAAATATACGTCCCTTCTTTGCGGTTACTCCTATAGACCTCGCACTTCAAAGAGATAAGTCTGCCTGTGAGGTGGCGTTGGGTTGAAGGTGTGCCACTAGCGTTTATTGCCCCACAGCCATGCCCAGCCCGAGCGCTTTTCGGTATGCTCGCGGTGGGCGACGTCAGTGAAGGCGCGTTCCTCCTTTCCAAGGTAAAGCTGGCGCGGCCGTCCGATGCGACTCTCTGAGGACTCCATCATTTCCTTCCAGTGTGAGATCCATCCTACGGTACGGCCGATGGCAAAGAGCACGGTGAACATGTTGGTCGGAAAGCCCAGGGCCCGCAGAATGATCCCCGAGTAGAAATCGACATTAGGATAGAGTTTTTTCTCAACGAAGTAGGGATCCTCAAGGGCGATGCGCTCGAGTTCCAGTGCGAGATCCAGCATCGGGTCGTTGACGCCCATTTCCGCAAGCACCTCGTGACAGGTATCACGCATGACGGTGGCCCGGGGATCATAGTTTTTGTACACCCGATGGCCAAATCCCATCAGACGGAACTGATCATCAGGATCCTGCGCCTTTTTCACGAATTTCTGGATCCGGTCCCGAGTTCCGATTTCATTCAGCATATTGAGGACGGCCTCATTCGCGCCACCATGGGCTGGACCCCAGAGTGAGGCGATCCCAGCAGCGACGCAGGCGAAGGGGTTGGCATCGGATGAGCCCGCCAGGCGGACCGTGGAGGTCGAGGCATTCTGCTCGTGGTCTGCATGCAGAATCAGAATACGGTCGATCGCGCGTGCGAGTACCGGGTTGACCTCATATTCCTGGGTGGGGACCCCAAACATCAGGCGCAGCAAGTTCTCGGAATAAGAGAGGTTGTTAAGCGGCTGCATGAACGGCTGACCGAGTGAATACTTGTAGGCGTAAGCGCCGATCGTTGGCATCTTGGCAATCAGTCGATGAGCGGCACTCATCCGCTGAAGCGGATCGTTGATATCAGTGCTGTCATGATAGAAGGCGGACAGTGCGCCGACGACGCCGACCATGATTGCCATGGGATGGGCGCTGCGCACAAAGCCGCTATAAAAACGGACCAACTGCTCGTGCAGCATGGAGTGTCTGGTAATATCGCCGTCGAACTGTTCCTTCTCCTCTGGGGAAGGCAGCTCTCCGTGCAGAAGCAGGTAGCACACATCCATGAAGTCGGTATTCTCGGCGAGTTCGGCGATCGCATAGCCGCGGTGCAGAAGAATGCCCGCCTCACCATCAATGTACGTGATCTCTGATGAGCATGAAGCGGTTGAGGTGAAACCGGGATCGTAGGTGAACGCGCCGGTCTGCGCGTAGAGTTTTCGGATGTCGATGACCTTGGGGCCTATGCTGCCGTGCAGCGTAGGCAGTTCCCATGATTCACCGGTTTCGTTGTCCGTGAGCGTGAATGAGTGGCGTACCGACTGCGCAAGTTCACCCTTTTGCTGCTGATTGCTTTGGGACATAACATGTTCCTCTAAATCCAATATTGAACATTGGATTTTTTAATAATATCGACAACTATCTTTAGGTAGTTTTATACCTTATCGATCCAAAATGATAGTCTTGACATCAGAAAACGGGTGTAAAAGAACGGCGCATTGCCGGCTCTACTGGAAAATTCTCTCTGAGATTTCCTTTGCTTTACAGATAAATACGGGTTTCCAGTAGATTTTTCCGGATTGGGAGAGGGGATTTGAAGGAATCTATGAAGGGCGAGCATTTCTCTGTTGATACCAAGAGCGCAGGAAAACTGACGGGTCTTCGCTGGGGGTCGACTGGTGATCGACCAGTTCTTGCCCTGCATGGCTGGCTCGACAACGCTGCAAGCTTTGCGCCACTGGCGGCCTCCCTTGGGGGAGTTCAGATTTTTGCACTTGATCTTCCGGGCCACGGCAAATCAGATCATCGGCCCCCAGGCACACGCTATCACTTGTTGGATTACATCCCCGCAGTACTTGAGGCGGCTGATGCCCTTGGTTTTACCCACATGCTGATGATGGGTCATTCGCTTGGTGGGGCGATTGCCGGTCTTGCGGCTATAGCCGCTCCAGAGCGGGTGCGGGCAATGATTCTGATTGAAGGTCTCGGCCCGCTCTCCGAGCCTGAGGCAAAGCTCCCCGGACGGTTGCGAGACTCGGTGGCAGGTTATGCCAGGGTGCACAAGAGGACAGCACCGGTCTATCCCGATATTGAGACCCTGGTGGCTAGCCGTGCGCGAATTGGCGCAATGAGTGAGGCCTCAGCAAGGCTGCTGATCGAACGCAATGTTCACCAGCATGATGACGGCTACCGGTGGTGCAGTGACTCCAGGCTGCGGCTTGATTCGCCAGCGTTTCTGACTGAGCCCCAAGTGCTGACGTGCCTTAAAGCAATAGCGCAGCCGACCCAGGTGCTACTGGGAAATGATGGGATGCTGACAAAACGGGAGACATTAAGCCCGAGGCTTGAGGCCTTGAATTCTGCAGATGTGCGCTGGTTCGATGGGGCGCATCATCTGCATATGGATCACCCTGAGGTGATTGCTGCTGCGGCCACAGATTTTCTTTCGCAGTTTGTGCCGTAGCACTGCGGTGTGATGTGCTACTGAAATAGGGTTTCGAGCAATCGATGCTGAACTTCGATACCCACGGATGATGAGGCCTGCGGGTGGTTGTGCAGGATGACGACGACCCAGATATCGCCGTTGCGGTCAATCGCGTAGCCGGCAAGCGCCCGCACATCTTTGAGCAGTCCGGTCTTGAGTCGCAGCCTGCCAGGACCTGCTAGATTGTGAAATCGCTTACGAAGCGAGCCGTCAACAGTCGCAATGGGAAGAGATCCCAGAAATTCAGGCCACCATGGCCAGTGGGTAGCCGCTTCCAATAATGCAGCAAGTCCTTGGGCACTGATTCTGGCCTCTCGCGACAGCCCTGCGCCGTTATCGATATGCAGGGCGGGCATCGCAACACCGTTCTGACTTAACCAATTTTCGATCACGTGTCCGCCTTTGGTCGGGGTCGACGGCGGGCGGTCAGTCGCGAGCGTCAGTAGCAGATTACGCGCCATGACGTTGTTGCTGAACTTGTTGATGTAGCGGATGACCTCCGCCAGCGGCACCGATTCAAGTTCTGCGGCGATCGTCGCGCGGGCTGGCGTCTTACCGTAACGCCAGCCACCGGCAAGTGTTCCGCCGAGTTGTTGCCAGAGCGCCTTAAAGACGCCGTAGACATACTGTCCATGGGGTAAAAGCGTGCGGCGAAATGTGCTGGCGCCACAGCCCACCGGGTAGTGCCCTCCGACCGAAAGCTTTGTGACTGAAGTGCTTCTCTTGAGGTCGAGACGGATGCTTCGCCCCTTTCCCCCGCAGGCTGCATTACTGAGAGTTATGGTGTTGCGGATCTGCAGGGTGGCCGCGGGCGGTTCTGCGCTGACGTACACGGCATTATCGTCTGATTCCACGATGAGCGATGTGGCACCGAAATTCACCAGCAGTGCATTGGGGGGCGTGTTGTAGGCGCGTGTTGACTTCCCGTCAATGGTTTTTTCTTTAATTGTCCGACGATCGAAAAGCGTATCGTCTATAACGAGATCACCCCGGATATGAGTGATGCCACGGCCGCGGAGTTGTTTGGCGAGGAGCCAGAAGCGTTCGATCACAAGCCAGGGGTCACCGCTTCCGCGCAGAATCAGATCACCCTCGAGAGTATTACCGTGCATCTTGCCACGCACAAAGGCATGCGTTCGCCATCGATGCTGCGGGCCCAGCAGCTGCAAAGCGGCCGCTGTGGTGACGAGTTTCATGGCGGAAGCAGGGTTTCGAGGGGTTGTAGCGTTGTGACTGACGGTGTTTTGGTTTGTGCCGACTTTTCGCATGACCACGCTGATGGAACTCTCGGGAATGCCATGGGCCTGCATCAGGTCAACCACAGAGGGGGGCAGCGTTGTACCGTTGGCGGCACTTGACGCGGTGACGCCAAGAAGGAGCACACAGAGCCCCATCACGATGTCTGTCAATGACCCGTGGAATCCGGTAGATTTGGGATTCATCTTGACGGCGCTATAATCGCGCTCCGTTAACAGTCGGTATTTTCAATTTCACACACGATGGCACCGAAAAGCATCTTCCGCATTATCTTCCATAATCAGGGAAGTATTTACGAGGTTTACGCCCACGAGGTTACCCAGGGCGGAATGTATGCCTTCGTCGAGGTGGGCGAAATTACGTTTGGTGAGCGGTCAAAGTTGGTGGTTGATCCCTCCGATGAGAAACTCAAGAGCGAGTTCGCCGGCGTCAAACGCACCTATATTCCTCTGCATGCCATTGTTCGCATTGACGAAGTGGAAAAGGAAGGCCAAGCAAAGATTCATCCTGGTGGAGAGACAAAAGGCGGTAATGTGTCGCCCTTTCCGATGTCGATGAAACCCCCTGCTGTCGACTGAAGCTCAGGCTGCGCTAACAGAATCCGTGCCGGGGCACGCAACGCCGGTACCCCCCAAGCCACAATAACCGCCAGGATTTTTCGCAAGATACTGCTGGTGGTAATCCTCGGCGTAGAAGAATTCCCCGGCCGTGGCAATCTCCGTTGTGATGGCGCGGTAACCTGAGCGCTTCAGCGCATCTTCATAAAGCCCCACAAAGTATTTGGCTGTTTGTGACTGGCTGTTGTCAAAAGTATAGATGGCGGAACGATATTGCGTGCCGATGTCGTTTCCCTGGCCCATTCCCTGAGTCGGGTCATGAGACTCAAAAAACACCTGAAGCAGTTCTTCATAACTGATCTGGGCAGGGTCAAACACCACGAGCACGGCCTCGGCATGCCCGGTCATCCCGGAGCAGACCTCGTGATATGTCGGATTCGGGGTGGACCCGCCGGCATAACCGACAGCGGTCGTGATGACACCATCTAGCTGCCAGAAACAGCGTTCAGCGCCCCAAAAGCACCCCAGCCCGAATACTGCTTGCTGAGTGCCGGTAGCAAACGGCGGCTTGAGTTTTGCGCCGTTGACGTAATGCTGCTCGGGGATTGTCATCGGTTCGCTCCGGCCGGGCAGAAGATCATTTACCTCAGGCATCTTGGGTTGAAAAGAGAACATGTTTTTATCCTCGGAAATAGGCTAAACATTGTAGCCGTGGTTTCAGTGGGGCATTCGCGCACTCGTTACTCGGGCCAACCCGGCGTGATCATTCACCTGTACGATCGATTCGAGCCCTGTCGCAGACAACAGCGTGTGGACAGCGCGCTGTTGATCATGGCCATGCTCTAGTGCGACGAGACCACCCGGCTTTACGTGATGCTTGAGATCCGCGCAGAGTGCACGAATACAGTCCAGACCGTCCTCGCCGGCAAAAAGGGCTGTGGCAGGTTCAAAGCGAGCCGGGGTCGTTTCCAGCGCCGGGTCATTCCGCCGGACATAGGGTGGATTACTCACGATTGCATCAAACTGGCGGCCTTTTAGAGGGGCAAACCAGTCGCCTTCAGCAAACTGGATATCCAGGCCTAGCCGTTTGGCGTTCTCCCGCGCCTTTGAAAGTGCGGCTCCACTGATATCAGTAGCCGTGATGTACGCGAGGGGCCGTTCGATAGCGAGCGCCAGAGCGATTGCGCCGCTACCCGTGCCGAGGTCTGCAATATCGACCGCGGCATCAGGCGGGATGGCATCAAGTATTGTTTCGACCAGAACTTCGGTTTCCGGACGTGGTACCAGCGTAGCGTCGTTCAGTTCAATCTCGAGAGACCAGAACTCTTTGCGCCCCAAGATATAGGCGATTGGTTCTGCCTGGCAGCGCCGTTTCAAAAATGAAAAAAACGCATCAGCAGACTGAGCGTCGATGGACTGATCCGGATCGCGGGCGAGTGCCGTGCGGTTGATGCCGCAGGCAGCCCGTAGCAGTACTTCGGCATCGAGTCGGGGTGAATCGCTGCAGCCGGTGAGTTGGCTGATGCCCTCTTGCACCAGCGCGGCAGGGCGGTACTCAGTCACTACCCAACGCCGCGAGTTCGTCTGCCTGATGTTCTGCGACCAAAGGTTCGATAACCTGTTCAAGATTACCCCCGAGGACTTCATCGAGTTTGTATAGCGTCAGGTTGATACGGTGATCGGTGACCCGGCCTTGGGGGAAATTGTAGGTGCGGATGCGCTCGGACCGATCACCACTGCCGACCAGGTCACGGCGGTTTTGGGCTTCCTCCTTTTTTTGCTCGCTGATCTTCGCTTCCAGCAGGCGTGATCGCAGTACCGACATCGCGCGGGCTTTGTTTTTGTGCTGCGAGCGCTCGTCCTGGCACTCGACGACGACACCGGTTGGCAAGTGGGTCAGTCGCACCGCTGAGTCAGTCCGGTTGACGTGCTGTCCACCGGCGCCGGAAGCCCGGAAGGTATCTACACGAAGGTCTGTTGAACTGATTTCCACATCGTCAATCTCGTCTGCCTCGGGCATGACTGCAACTGTGCAGGCTGAGGTATGAATCCGACCCTGTGCTTCCGTTTCGGGCACACGCTGCACCCGATGGGCGCCGGACTCAAACTTGAGCCGTGAATACGCCCCACGGCCCGCCACCCGACTGATCACTTCCTTATAGCCACCGTGTTCACCGGGGCTCTGGCTCATGATTTCGACCCGCCAGCCACGCTTTTCGGCGTACAGGATGTACATGCGAAAAAGGTTGCCAGCAAAGAGGGCGGCTTCGTCGCCACCGGTGCCGGCCCGGACTTCAAGAAAGATATTCCGCTGATCGTTGGGGTCCTTGGGAATCAGCAGTTTGCGCAGGGTCTGGACATTTCCCTCAAGCTCGGATTGAAGTCTCGGCATTTCATCATTGGCGAGCCGTCGGATTGCAGGGTCGTCATCTTCAGCCATTTCACGAGCCTCTGATATCTCTGCATCGAGCGCCTGATAGTGCTCAAAGTGGTCAACCACCGGGCTAATGTCAGCGAGTTCGATAGAAAGGTCGCGAAATACATTCTGGTCGCCAATGACCCCGGGATCGGCCAGCAGCGCGTTGATTTCTTCGCGACGCTCAAGCAGATGCTCAAGCTTGGCCCGCATCTGGGGATTCATGGTTATGGCTTGAGTTTGAATAGTCGGCGCGTGCTGCTGATCAGGCTGGCGTTACCGTCCTGGCTCGCCTGCCTGAGCGCTTGACTCGGAGCGTGGGAAAACTTGCGCGATAGGTTTCGGGAGAAATGTTCTAGCACCTGCTCCGGGTCTTCACCGTTAGCCAGTCGGCGTTTGGCGTCGGCAAGTTCGGCTTCGCGCAACATTTCGACCTGGTCGCGAAGAGAACAGATTGTCGGCACCGAGTCGAGCGAGCGCATCCAGTGCATAAAACGTACTACCTGCAAGTCGATGATTTTTTCGGCTTCAACGGCGGCCTCCTGCCGGGATACCTGGTTCTCGGCAACCACTTTATGCAGATCATCGACCGTATAAAGAAACACGTCCTCTAGTTCATCCACCTGTGGTTCGATGTCACGCGGCACTGCAAGATCGATCAGAAACATGGGCCGGTGACGGCGCTGGCGCAAGGCCGCTTCGACGGTGCCCTTGCCGAGAATCGGCAGCGTACTAGCGGTTGAAGAAACCACAATATCAGCTTCATATAGGCGCTCAGGTATTTCTGCCAGAGAAATGGCCTCACTGCCAAGTTGCTCGGTCAGAGCCTGGGCCCGCTCGATCGAGCGGTTGGCGACGATAATATGACGCACTTCATTCTGTTTGAGATGGCGCGCGACGAGTTCGATGGTTTCGCCTGCACCGATCAGGAGTACGGTCTGTTCGTTGAGGCGTGAAAAAATACGTTTGGCGAGATCGACTGCTGCGAAAGCTACCGACACCGCGCTTGTCCCGATAGCGGTATCAGTGCGGATCTGTTTTGCTACTGAGAAGGTGTACTGAAAGAGCCGGTTCAAAATCTTGCCGGTAGTTCCGGCCTGATGAGCGACGGAAAAGGCCGACTTCATCTGCCCGAGAATCTGTGGCTCGCCGAGCACCATCGAGTCAAGACCGGCAGCAACTCGAAACGCATGCTGCACTGCCTGCTCTCCGGGGAGAGTATAAGTTGAGCCATCGAGCGCTTGGACGGGTAGATCGCCGTAGTCCCTGAGCCAGTCAAGCACCGGATCACTGGTTGGATTTTGCTGGTGACAATAGATCTCGGTACGGTTACAGGTCGACAGGATCGTGGCTTCGGTCACGTCTAATGACGATGTCAATGAGCGCACGGCGTCGGGCAACTGTTCCGGCGAAAACGCGGTGCGTTCCCGCAGGTCGACAGCGGCTGTGCGGTGATTGAGGCCTAAGGCGAGAAGATGCATCGAATCAATATTTTATGCGTTTTTTGGATGATTTTCAGGGAGTGCACCGCAATTTTTTTCCGATCGTACCGAGTGCTGCATTCATGCGCACGGCCGGATTCGCCTTTCACTATGTCGACAGTGATTCTGCTATTCTGAGCTTCATCATCTGCGACGTCTTGGGAATGTGGTTTTCGTGAAAAAACTCAGCGGTTTATGTTCTTTTGGGCTTGTCGCCAGTTTGGCGCTTGGGGGTTGTGTTGGCATTGCGTCGAAACCCGGGGCTACGCAGGAGAAACTTCTCGTTGCGGGGCTTTCACAGGATCTTATTTATGAGTATCTCCTGGGAGATATCGCTGCCAGGCGTGGTGATCCCGCGACTGCCGCAGGCGCAATGACCCGGGCGGCCCAGCTGTCCTCCAATCTTGAGATCACTCTGCGTGCGTTCGCGATGTCGATGGAAGCGAGAGAGTATGCGCAGGCGCTTGAGTTAAGTGAACTGCTGGAGTCGATTGATCCCGATCATCATAGGGAAAGTGCTTTGGCATTGCGTCTTCAGGCGCTGATTGCCCTGAATCGCGAAGAGGAAATTTACGATACGCTGGTTGCGCTGATCGATGCGCTGCCTGATCAGGCGGAACTGCCGCAGTACATCGCCCAGATCCTGGGCCGAACCGCTAACCCCGGCCAGTGGTTGATACTGATGGAACGTGTCGCTGCCCGCTTTGAAGATAATCCGTGGGTGCAGTTGTCTGCCGGCTGGCTTGCCTATCATGCTGGTGAGCGGGATGCCGCACAGATGGCCCTTGATCGTGCGCTGGCACTGAAGCCCGGATGGGAAGAGGTCGCGTTACTTAAGTTTTCCCATCTCAGGAAAAAGCAGGACGATACGGCGATAGCGGATTTTGCTAGCAGCTTTCTGGATCGCTACCCGGACCGCCTGCGACTGCGCCTCGCGTATGGCAGGCTTCTTGCGGAATGGAACGACAACCTGGCGGCACTGACCCAGTTTCAGAAACTACTTGAGTTCGACCCGCAGAATCTCGATGCCCTGTATGCCGCCGGGATTCTGAGCCAGGGTCTTGCCCTTCTGGATGAGTCCAAGACGTACTTTGAGATGCTCTTGGCCACTTATCCGGAGGAAGATCGCGCTCGCCTTTACCTTGGCCAGATATTGAGTGAGCAGGGGGCGTATGACCAGGCGCTCGATCTGTTGCGTGAGATCGCCTCTGCTGAGTTTTACTTTGATGTACAGATGCGAATTGGATTTGTGCTCGCGGATGCTGGCCGCATCGAGGAATCGCTGAAACATCTCGCCGATGTCACACCCAAGTCCCAGGATGAGCAGGTCCGGATCTACCTTGCTCGGGAACAGGTGCTGCGTGACAGTGGGCAGTCCGATCACGCGCTGGAACTTTTGAACGCGGCGCTGATCGACATACCGGATCATCCTGATCTGTTGTATGCCCGAGGCCTGGTGACGGCGATCCTGGACCGCGTGGTAGAGCACGAGCAGGATATGCGGCGCCTTATCGAGATCGATCCTGAGAATGCCCATGCCTATAACGCGCTGGGCTACACACTGGCAGACAAAACGGATCGATTGACCGAAGCATTGGAACTGATTGAAAAGGCGCTCGCGTTGCTACCGGGTGATCCCTTTATCCTCGACAGCCTGGGTTGGGTGCATTATCGCCGGGGTGATCTTGATCTTGCGCTTGAGTATCTTCAGCTCGCCATGGATCAGCGGCCAGATGCCGAGATCGCGGCGCATCTGGGCGAGGTGTTGTGGCAATTGGGCGACAAAGAGCAGGCTATTACTGCTTGGCAGAATGGCAGACAGAACGATCCTGACAATTCGATACTCAACGATACGATGCGGAAATTTGGTCAGTGACCACCCGGGGGCTCGTCGTTGTCATAGTGACCTTGATAATCGCGGGATGTGCGAGTGTTGCACCCAAGGAGCCGGCAGTTGAGAGTGGGGCACAAATAAAGTGGCGCCAGCATCACGCGCAGGTCGCGAGGCTGGACCAATGGGATATTTCCGGTCGTATCGGCGTGCGTACCGCTGATGCCGGCGGCAGTGCCAACCTGCGTTGGAAGTTCGATAACGACATCGATCAGATCGATCTTTTTGGTCCTTTCGGCGGCGGCAGAATCCGTCTCGATATCGATCCGGACGGTGCCCACCTGCGCGATGGCGAAGGTGCGGAGTTTTTTGCCGCCACCGCGAGTCAAGCGCTCCTCAACGCTACGGGCTGGCACGTTCCGTTGGAAGCGCTGGGCTACTGGGTTCGTGGGATGCCGGCGCCCGGGGAGCACGATCTTGAGATCGATGATGCTGGCAGACTGATTTTCCTTAACCAACAAGGCTGGGAAATCACGTTTCGTGAATACGCTTTGCATCAGGAAGTCCTGTTTCCTCGAAAAATACGGTTGAGCGCTTCTGAAAAAACAATAGGTGAATTGACTGCCCGCGAGCAAATGAGCGGTGATGTGCTGGTGGTGAAGCTCTTTATCGAGCAATGGGCGTCAGCATCCGGTGCAAAGGAGATCGATCAGTGAAATCCTGGTTCGCCCCTGCCAAACTGAATCTTTTCCTGCACGTCGTGGGCCGACGCCAGGATGGCCTGCATGAATTGCAGACGCTGTTTCAGCTCCTGGATTTTGGAGACGAGCTTGCTTTTGAGCTCACAGGTGATGGAGTAATTGTGCGTGATGGGGCCGCGCAGTTACCCGATGATGATCTTTGTGTCCGTGCTGCGCGTTCACTGCAACAGATAAGCGGTACCCGCCTTGGGGCAAGAATTCACCTGACCAAGCGAATTCCGATTGGTGCGGGTCTGGGCGGCGGCAGTTCTGATGCCGCCACGGTACTGGTGGCACTCAATCACCTCTGGCAAACCCACCTGACGGAGGATGTTCTCACCGACCTTGCAGAATCTCTCGGCGCGGATGTACCGCTGTTTGTTCGTGGCGGCTCGGCATGGGGAGAAGGGATTGGTGAGCGGCTGACCCCCGCAGAACTGCCCCCGCAGCATTTTTGCGTGGTTTGGCCCGAGGTCCGCGTGCCTACAGAGGCCATATTTTCAGACCCGGAATTGACACGAAACACCCCGCGAATCAGAATACCCGGCCCGTTTAAAGGTGATCGGCGAAATGATCTGGAGCCGGTGGCGAGAAGGCGGTTTCCCGAGGTGGGAGACTGTCTCCAGTGGTTGGGACAGTTCGGAGCAGCGCGGATGACGGGAAGCGGCGGTGCGGCCTTTTTGACAGTTGCGGACAGCAGCGCCGGTGAAAAACTTCTCCAGCAGTTGCCGTTGTCACTCCGTGGCGTGGTCGCCAACGGAATCAACCGGAATCCTGCATTTGCTGATGAGCCTGATGGGGTGTAGCCAAGTGGTAAGGCACCGGATTTTGATTCCGGCATTCCCAGGTTCGAATCCTGGCACCCCAGCCATTTTTGACAAGCTTGGCCGATTTTCAATGCAACGAGAAACGCGATGGCGATAGACGACCTGGCGCTGTTCACTGGCAACGCTAATCCTGACCTGGCTGGCGAAGTTTCGGCCCAGCTTGGTGTGGGTATCGGCCGCGCGACCGTTAGCACCTTCAGTGATGGTGAGGTTAACGTCGAGATCATGGAAAACGTGCGCGGCGCGGATGTCTATGTCATGCAGCCCACCTGCGCACCGGCCAGCAAACATCTGATGGAACTGCTGGTCATGATCGATGCGTTGCGGCGATCATCTGCCGAACGTATCACAGCGGTGATGCCGTATTTCGGTTATGCGCGTCAGGATCGCCGTCCCCGTACCGCCCGGGTTGCGATCACTGCCAAGCTGGTGGCCGACATGATCGGTGTTGCAGGTGCCGACCGGGTGGTCACAATGGATCTGCACGCAGATCAGATTCAGGGGTTCTTTGATATCCCGGTAGACAACATCTATGCGGCACCGGTACTTAACGGCGAGTTGTGGCGGCATGAGCCCGATAACCTTATGGTGGTATCACCCGATGTCGGGGGCGTGGTCCGGGCCCGAGCTATGGCCAAGCAACTCGGTGTAGAGCTCGCGATCATTGACAAACGGCGACCTCGAGCCAATGAAGCCAAGGTCATGCATATCATCGGATCAGTCGATCAGAGGAGTTGTGTGCTGATGGATGACATGGTCGATACAGCCAATACTTTGTGCGAGGCAGCTTCGGCCCTCAAAGATGCCGGCGCGGTTCAGGTTAAAGCCTGTTGCACCCACCCGGTACTTTCAGGTCAGGCTATCGAGCGTATCGAAAAATCGGAACTGGATGAGGTGGTGGTAACGAATTCGATTCCACTGACTGACGAGGCGCGAAAGCACAGCACCAAGATCCGCCAGATCAGTGTCGCCAGCCTGCTGGCTGAATCGATCCGACGTATCGCCACCGGCGATTCCGTCAGTTCTTTATTTATGGAATAAGCGGTTCGAAGGACCGCAAGGTTAAGGAGAATTTGTAATGAGCAGCAACCATGTACTCAATGCCCAGCCGCGCGATGTGTCCGGTACGGGTGCCAGCAGGCGCCAGCGTCGCGACAGCCATGTTCCGGCGGTCGTATACGGGGCAGGCAAGGATAGCGAGACCGTTACCCTGGATCACGATCAGGTGATGCACAGCCTTGAGAAAGAAGCTTTTCATTCAGCCATTATCGACCTCAAAACGGATGCGGGATCGCAACAGGTTATTCTCCGAGAAGTGCAGATGCATCCGCACCACCCACTGGTGTTACACATGGATTTCCAGCGTATCAAGGCAACTGAAACATTGCACATGAAGATACCGCTGCACTTCGAGGGGGCAGATGTTGCCCCGGGGGTCAAAACGGATGGCGGCATTCTTGCTCATACCATGACCGAACTCGATATCACCTGTTTGCCGAAAGATTTGCCCGAGTACATAGCGGTAGATGTGTCGACGCTGGGGATGAACGAATCACTGCACCTTTCCGATATCCAACTGCCCGAGGGTGTTGAACTGACAGTGACCGCCTATCACGAGGGAGAAGATCCTACGGTCGCAACGATCACCGCACCGAAGGTGGTCGAAGAGGAAGAAGAGGTGCTGGCTGAAGAGGGCGATGCCGCTGCTGAGGGGGCTGAGGAAGCATCGCCCGCCGACGCTGAAGAAGAGAAGAGCGACTAACAATCAGGAGGGGCCTCAGTGGGCCGAATATAACGCAGCCCCACGGTGCTGCGTCGGCCCTGACGTGTTGATTAATTAAAGCGATGGCGGCTATTTCACTCGTCTGCGGCCTTGGTAATCCGGGCGCCCAATACGAAGCGACCCGTCACAATGCCGGGTTCTGGTTCCTGGATGCTCTGGCGCGTAGCCGCCCGTTGCCCTGGCGTCCTGA
>JBMUHF010000150.1:0-1376 GCA_050302555.1 Arenicellales bacterium
GCGTTTTGCAATCGATCACCCGGATAAACTCGAGCGCCTTGCGATCGTGAGCGCGGTTGCGGGACGCACAGCAGAAGAAAAAGCCAAAGTGGCGCAGCGTCTTGAGAACATCCGTGAGGGCCATTACGAAGTCAACATCGACGCGTCATTGGAGCGGTGGTTTTCACCAGACTTTCGGGACAGGCATCCGGAGTTGGTCGAAAAGCGAATCGCCCTGTTACGCAAGGTTGGTCGTCAGAGCGGTTACCTGGAGGCATTTAAAGTGTTTAACACCAGCGATCTCGCTGATGAGTTACACAGGATCAGCGCACCCACACTGGTCATGACGGGTGAAGAGGATCCGGGATCCAATCCCCGGATGGCAGCACTGATGCATTCGCAGATTCCCGGATCAAGGATGGAGATCCTGTCCGGACTTCGTCACAGTCTGCTGGTCGAGGCGCCCGGCCTGGTGGCTGAAAAACTTAACGGATTTTTCCTGGAGGAATCGGTTTGAAATTTCATTTGGTTATCAACATGGAGCGCATGGATGCTTCGTCTTCTTATTCGGAAGTGGCGCGCCACGTGACGGAGATGGTGCAGATAGCTGAGGACGCAGGCTTTCATATTGTCTGGGCAGCGGAGCATCACGGTATCGAGATGACGATTGCGCCGGATGCCTTCCAGATCCTGACCTGGCTTGCTGCACATACCTCCCGAATCCGCCTGGGAACCGCCGTTGTGGTGTCGCCGTATGCGCACCCTGTGCGGGTGGCCGGTCAGGCTGCGCTTTTGGATGTCTATAGCGATGGCCGCCTGGATCTTGGGTTAGGTTCCGGAGCCTATCAATGGGAGATGGACAGAATGAAGCCCGGTCTCAAACAACAGGACGCCCACTTGTATACACAGGAGTTGCTGCCCGCGGTGCGGGCCTTGTGGGAAGGGGACTATACCCATGAGGGGGAGTACTGGCAGTTTTCTCGCATGACGTCTGTGCCCAAGCCCATCCAGGCATCTACGCCTCCGGTCTGGATTGCGGCTCGGGCACCGGTGACCTTTGAGTTTGCCATCAAAAACCATTGCAACATCATGTCCTGGGCGCTGGCCCGGCCTTTTTCCGAGGTCGAGCTTTACAAGGAGAACTTTGAGACTGCGCTAAAAAATAATCCTGGTATGCCCCGTCCGGTCTTTGCAACCATGCGCCAGACGGCCGTTTATGAAAAGGCGTCGGAGGTGGATCCTTATCTTGATGCCTTTATCTCCAAAACGGCCCGTTTCGAGAACCTCTTCAAGAACATTGCTGACGTCAAAGAGGGCTTTCCTGAGCAGGTCGATCTTTCGACCATTGTCGGAGAGGATCGCTTCAACCGCGAAGAACTCCAGAAGAATCTGATGTT
>JBMUHF010000151.1:0-16528 GCA_050302555.1 Arenicellales bacterium
CGCGTCAAGAGTTGGTGTGGGCGTTGCTGCTTTTCAACCTTGGGGTAGAAATCGGTCAGCTTGCGTTCGTTGCGGCGGTTTTGGGGTTGTGGTGGACGGCGCGTTCGCTAAGAATCCCGCTATGGTTAGAGCAATTTCCGAGTTACGTCATCGGTACGATTGGCGCCTTCTGGACGATCGAGAGAGTGTCCGCCTTGCTGATCTCTTGAAGTTTTTGGGAGGGTATCCAGTTTGAGTTCAAAAGCCGACATTCTTGAGCGCATCCTCACTCGTAAAGGTCAGGAGATCGCCGAGCGCCAGCGCGAGCATAGCCTGGCCGATCTTTATGCCCGCGCGGCAGATCGGGATGCGCCACGGGGATTTGTCGCTTCACTCAGGGCAAGTCTCGCCGAGGGCCGGGCCGGCGTTATCGCGGAGATTAAAAAGGCATCTCCCAGCAAGGGTCTTATCCGAGAACATTTTGAGCCGGCTGCGATCGCAGCGAGCTATGAAGCGGGAGGTGCGTCATGCCTTTCTGTGTTGACGGATCACGACTTCTTTATGGGTAGTGAGGCGGATCTTGAAGCGGCCCGCAGTGCGTGCAGCCTGCCGGTGCTGCGCAAGGATTTTGTGATTGATCCCTGGCAGGTCGCCGAGTCACGCGCAGTTGGTGCTGACTGTATCTTGCTGATCGTGGCAGCTCTTGAGCAGGACCGCATGGAAGAGCTCGCCTCAGCCGCGGCTGACCTCGCGATGGATGTGCTGGTTGAGGTACACGACGGTGAAGAGTTGGACCGGGCGCTTGCGCTGGCGCCCGCCATGCTCGGGATCAACAACCGCAATCTGCGCACCTTTGACACCACGCTTGAGACAACGTTGGCGTTGGCACCAAAGGTGCCTGACGACACGTTGCTTGTGACCGAAAGCGGTATTCACAGCGTCGAGGATGTGGCCACGATGCGACAGGCCAACATTCATGCCTTCCTGGTGGGTGAAGCGTTTATGCGCCAGGACGATCCGGGTGCGCATCTTGGCGCACTGTTTGGATCCTAGCAACAGCGAAAACAGAAGGAAGAGCAGGATATGCAGGTAACAGTGCGGCTACAGGAAGATGATGCCCTCGAAGGGCTCAGCGAGAGCGGCCACCGGGTGCTGATGGATCGTTCGCCCAAAGTCGGCGGGCAGAACCTCGGCGCACGGCCGATGGAGATGCTGCTGCTGGGGCTTGGCGGCTGTGCACTGATTGATGTGATCCTGATTTTGCGAAAGTCACGCCAGGAATTTTCTGATATTCGTGTCGAGATTGATGCCGACCGGGAAGAGGCTCCCCCACAGGTGTTTAACCGGATTCACCTGCATTTCGTCGTGACAGCGAGCAATATTGACCCTAAACGCGTTGGGCGGGCGGTCAGCCTTTCAGCGGAAAAATACTGCTCCGCGTCAAAAATGCTCGATTCGGTTGCACAAATTACCCACGATTTTGAAATTCTCTCAGGTTAGACTCTTTGGCGTAGCAAGTGCACTGGATTGCACTTTAGTTGGGAGATTGCAGTCATGAAGATGATCACCGACTGGTTTAGACACCAGTTCAACAACCCGCAGGTGGTATTTCTAGCGCTTTTTCTGGCCCTGCTGTTTGTGGTGGTAGTGCTGATGGGCAATATGCTGGCGCCGCTGTTGGCAGCGTTGGTGATTGCCTATCTCCTCGAGGGTCTCGTAGGTGTGCTGGAAAAAGCCCGCCTGCCGCGCCTGATAGCGGTGCTGGTGGTGTATTTTGCTTTCCTGTTTTTCGTCGTTCTCATCCTGTTTGGCTTGCTGCCGCTGCTGTCGCAGCAGGCCACCCAGTTCGTACAGCAGATTCCCAGTATGCTTAATGTCGGTCAGGACGTTTTGCTCAAGTTGCCCGAGAGTTACCCCGAGATTGTCTCCGCTAACCAGATCAGCGAGATCATGGTGCTGATCCGTACCGAGCTGACTTCGTGGGGCCAGAAACTGCTTTCGGTCTCTCTCGCCTCAGTGATGGGCCTCATTACCATCCTGATCTATCTCATCCTGATGCCGATCCTGATCTTCTTCATGATGAAGGACAAGGCATCGCTGGTTGCCTGGATAAGCCGCTTTGCCCCGAGCGAGCATCAGCTGGTCGGCCAGGTCTGGTCTGAAGTGGACCGCCAGATCGGCAACTACGTTCGGGGCAAATTCTGGGAAATCTTGACCGTCTGGTTTGCTTGTGTGGTCACATTTTCGGTGCTCGGGCTGGAGTACAGCATGCTGCTTGCGGTGCTGGTGGGCCTGTCGGTACTGATCCCCTTTGTGGGGGCTGCGGTGGTTACGATTCCGGTGGTGTTTGTGGCGTGGTTCCAGTGGGGATTCACCGGGGACTTCTTCGTACTGGTGTCGGCGTACCTGATCATCCAGGCGTTGGATGGCAATCTGCTGGTGCCGATGCTCTTCTCTGAGGTCAATAACTTGCACCCCGTGGCCATCATCGCAGCGGTCCTGATCTTCGGTGGGCTGTGGGGTGTGCTGGGGGTCTTTTTTGCGATTCCGCTAGCGACGCTAGTGCACGCGGTGATCAATGCATGGCCGCGGGAAGTTGAGGACCCCGTCTAGATTTTAAAAACGGTTTGCATTCTTCCTTGACCCATCGCTCCGGGTCAGTATCATTTCCCTCTTAGACCGGGTAAAAAGCACACACTTTTTGGGACAATGACGACTTCAAATCCTGTGTTCGGAAAAGACCGACTCGATAAACGCGGGACGGCTTCCCATCCTTCAAAAAACCGATCACGCTCCCACGAGCGTTATCTGTTGCATCGCGTTCTGGATGCGATGGGTTCGCCATGTTTCACGGTGGCCCTCTGGGATGGATTTTCGATTAGCCCTGAAGGCGCCGCACCTGTTGGCACAGTCAGGATCCATAACCGCCTGGCCTTGAACCAGTTACTGCGCCAGGGAGATATAGGGTTCGGTGACGCCTTCTCAAGCGGCGGCATTTCTGTTGAAGGGGATCTGGTCGAGTTGCTGGTTGCGGCCTTCAGAGTGCCTGAACCGCAGGGCATTGCCGGCGTGGTTAAACGGATACAGCAGCGCAAACCCCGCGCGAACACGCACGACGGCTCCCGGGAAAACATCCATCATCACTACGATATCGGTAACGATTTCTATCAGTTGTGGCTGGATAAAGAAATGCAGTACACCTGCGCCTATTTTCCCGAGGAAGAGATGACTATCGAGGCGGCGCAGCAGGCCAAGATGGATCATATTTGTCGCAAACTTCAGTTGCGCCCGGGTGATCGGGTTGCCGAAGCCGGCTGCGGTTGGGGTGGATTGGCGCGGCACATGGCGCTGAACTATGGTGCGACCGTATCGTCGTGGAACGTATCGGCGGAGCAGGTCGAGTACGCTTCGCAGCGCGCCAAGGCGGAAGGCTACGCCGATCGTGTGACCTATGTGCTGGATGACTATCGAAATATCACCGGCGAGTACGATGCGTTTGTGTCGGTGGGCATGCTTGAGCACGTGGGTCGGGACAACTACCCAGAACTGGGGAGCGTGGTGGATCGTTGCCTGACTGAGGACGGCCGGGCACTGGTCCACACCATTGGTCGCAATCGTCCGAGGCTCATGAATGCCTGGATAGAAAAACGCATCTTCCCCGGCGCCTACCCACCAACGTTGAAGGAGATGATGGATATCCTCGAACCACATCGCTTCTCGGTGCTGGATGTTGAGAATCTGCGGCTGCACTATGCCCAAACACTTGCACGCTGGCTGGCGCGGTACGACGCGGCCCATGATCAGGTTCAGGGTCAGTTTGGTGAAGATTTCGCCAGAGCCTGGCGGCTTTATCTGGCCGGCTCCCAAGCCGCCTTTCTCGCCGGGGGATTGCAGTTGTTCCAAGTGGTGTTTACCCGCGAACGCAACAACAACCTGTTGTCATCACGCGAACACCTCTACCGCTGAGCGGTGGGGTAAGGTGGTCCGTGCAGCGCGTCTTTATTGCTTCCGGAATCAGCGAAGCTCAGCTGGTACAGCAGATGCTAGAGACCGCTGGTGTATCCGTTCGGCTGCTTAACGCTCATGCTGCCGGTGGTCTGGGGGAGTTGCCCGCCACTGAAACCTGGCCCGAGGTTTGGGTTGAACATGAACATCAGTGGGCCCATGCACGCTCCCTGATTCGCGATTACGAGTGTGCCTCTGATCAGACAGTAGACTGCACGGCCTGTACGGAGTCCAACCCGGTTACGTTTGAGTTCTGCTGGAACTGCAGGGAACTGCTACCGGCGGCAAGTTGACCGTATCCACCCGTCTCGGCCTTTAAGTTATTCCCCCTGTCACAGGACGCGCATAAAACAGTGATGCCAATGGTCAGATCTGTCTTTGGCGTTCGCTCCAGGTCTTTGCCTGTCGGGTGAGGCAGCCACTTGGTGTAAAATGCGCGGCGTTTTGGGGTCGCTTTTGTCGCGCATATGGACCCGCAGTCTATGAATAATACTGATATACCGAGGCGGTTTCGTGACATCCATAACTGGACGCGGCTGGGGTTAATGCTGGTCTATTTTCTGGTGGTTTTCGAGATAGCGCTGCTGCTGGTCGGCCTCAGCATGCTGTTCCAATTTTTCTATCGGTTGATACAGGGTCAGGATGCGGAGCGACTGCAGAGCTTTACCCACGACCTCAATGCCTTCATTCACTCGGCACTGCAGTACGTTACGTTCAACACCGATGAAAAGCCTTTTCCGTTTTGCGACTGGCCTGCGCCTGACCAAACCGACGGTACGCGAAACTACTACTAACGCCTTCCTGTCCTTTGCCCTTTAAGTACGGGGCCTAACCGGAACATCTCATGGACCCGCGCTATTCCCCAGAGCAACTCGAGCCTGTCGTTCAGACCCATTGGGATGAGCAGCAAGCTTTCAAAGTTGCCGAAGATCCTGAGCGTGAGAAGTTCTACTGCCTGTCGATGCTGCCGTATCCGTCAGGACAGTTGCACATGGGACACGTGCGCAACTACACCATCGGCGACGTCATGAGCCGCTACCAGAGGATGCTTGGGCGTAATGTCCTACAGCCGATGGGCTGGGATGCCTTTGGGCTGCCAGCCGAGAACGCTGCTATCCAGCGGGCTGTGCCACCGGCAGAGTGGACCTACCAGAACATTGCACACATGCGAGGGCAATTGCAGCGCATGGGCTTTGCCTACGATTGGTCGCGCGAGGTCACAACCTGCAAGCCCGATTACTACCGCTGGGAGCAGTGGTTCTTTACCCGGCTGGTGAAAAAAGGCCTCGCCTACCGTAAAAACGCCGTGGTCAACTGGGACCCGGTTGATCAGACAGTACTGGCCAATGAACAGGTGATCGACGGCAAGGGTTGGCGATCCGGGGCCGTTGTCGAAAAACGCGAGATACCGCAATGGTTCATCCGCATCACAGCTTATGCGGATGAACTCCTTGAGGGACTTGATCAAATGCCGGGCTGGCCGGATTCGGTGAAGACCATGCAGCGTAACTGGATCGGGCGATCCAATGGGATAGAGGTCGATTTTGCATTGGCGAAGGGTGGCGAAGCTCTGCGGGTTTTCACAACTCGACCGGATACCATTTTCGGCGCCACCTTTATGGCGGTGGCCGCTGATCATCCGCTCGCCGTAGAGGCAGGCAAGCGCGATGCCGTGATCAAGGCATTTATTGACGAGTGTGCGAGTGGCGGCGTCAGCGAGGCGCAGCTCGAGTCCGTTGAGAAAAAAGGAGTCGCGCTGGGGATTGATGCGGTCAACCCCTTAAGCGGTGAGCCCATCCCCATCTGGGTGGCGAATTTTGTGCTGATGGGGTATGGCACCGGTGCGATCATGGCTGTGCCGGCGCACGATGAACGTGACCATGCTTTCGCGAGCCTTTACGCACTGCCCATCATTCAGGTGGTGGCGCCAGCGGACGGTGAAGCCGTTGATATCACCAAAGCGGCCTGGCCTGCCAAAGAAGACACCGTCACGGTCAATTCGGGCGACTTCAGCGGACTGGATTTTGACACCGCCTTTGAGCGCATTGCCGAGCATATCGAAGCGCAGGGTATCGGTGAGCGCAAGGTGAATTACCGTCTTCGTGACTGGGGAGTGTCGCGCCAGCGCTACTGGGGCTGCCCGGTACCGGTGATTTACTGTCCCGACTGCGGCACGGTGCCAGTGCCTGATAAAGACTTGCCCGTGGTGCTGCCCGAAGATGTGACCTTCATGGGGGTCCAGTCGCCGATCAAGGCAGATTCCGACTGGCGTAAAACTGCCTGTCCGGAATGTGGCCGAGACGCAGAACGGGAGACCGATACTTTCGATACCTTTGTGGAGTCCAGTTGGTACTACGCCCGTTATTGCACACCTAACGCAGAGGGCATGCTGGATCAGCGTGCCGATTACTGGTTGCCCGTTGATCACTATATCGGCGGTATCGAGCACGCGGTGTTGCATCTCATGTATTTCCGCTTCTGGCACAAACTGATGCGGGATCTGGATCTCGTGAGCAGCGACGAACCGGCAACGCAGCTGCTGTGTCAGGGTATGGTGCTGGCCGAGGCTTACTATCACGACAGTACTGAGCAGGGTCGTGTCTGGGTCCGCCCGGACGAGGTCGAGATTGAGAAGGACGCCAAAGGCAAGACCACAGCAGCCCGGCGGACCGCCGATGGTGTTGCTCTGACCCCGACAGGCTGGACCACGATGTCTAAGTCAAAGAACAATGGTGTGGATCCCCAGACTCTGGTCGACCGATACGGTGCCGATACGGTGCGGCTTTTCACTATGTTCGCTTCGCCACCGGATCAGGCGCTTGAATGGAATGATGATGCTGTAGCTGGATCCCAGCGCTTTTTGCGCCGCTTATGGACTCTGGTCCACACCCACCGTAAGACAGTCTCAGAGGATAAGGGATCAACTGCAGACCTTGATGAAGAGGCGCGTGCATTACGGCGTGTTTTTCACAGTGCGTTGCAGAAGATCACCCGCGATATGGAGCGCCACCAGTTCAATACCGTGGTGGCGGCGTGCATGGAAAGCTTTAATGCCCTGGACCGGTTCGATCCGCGCGAGGATGTCGGGCGGATTGCAGTCATGCGCGAGGTTCTTGGTATCCTGATCCGGGTACTCGCACCGATCACGCCACACGTGTGTCACGTGTTATGGCGTGAGCTCAATATGCCGGGCGATCTCTTGGATACACCTTGGCCCGAAGTAGACGACGGTGCGCTGGTCGCCACCACTCAAGTCCTCGTGGTCCAGATTAACGGTAAATTGCGAAGCCAGGTCGAAATCGATGCAGATGCTGACGACGACCAGATACGCGAGGCAGCGCTTGCCGACGAGAAGGTAATCCGCCATGTGGGAGAAAAAGCTGTGCGAAAAGTTATTGTTGTTCCCGGCAAACTGGTGAACGTGGTTATCTGAAAGTGACGACTCCGATCGCGATCTGATCCATGGAAAATGGCATTTGGCAGAGACTGATCGCCTGGGACATCTTGCTGTTGGTTTACGCCTAGCGAATCAGTCAGTGATGAGCCCATCGCAGACTATGTATGGTGTTCAGTTGGTGGGGCACGGCGGCCCGGAAAAGCTCGTCTGGAATGAGAGGATTCCGGTACCGGTTCCCGCTGCCTCAGAAGTGCTCGTGCGGGTACTGGCGGCAGGCGTCAACAATACCGACATCAATACACGCATCGGCTGGTATGCCCAGGAGGTATCGACCGCGACCAATGATGTCGGTGATGTGGATATCGAAAGCGGCGGTTGGGGCGGAGCATTGCACTTTCCGCGGATCCAGGGCGGTGATCTCTGCGGAGAGGTTGTTTCCGTGGGCAAAGGGGTCAACGGTATCGAGCCTGGGATGCGGGTCACCTGCGCTATTAACCAGCCGATGCCGACATCGGATAACCCCGTAAATTTTGAGGCGCTCGGTTCCGAGCGCGATGGCGCCTTTGCCGAGTTCTGCTGTGTCCCCGCAGCGCAACTTTATGACGTCAGTGATTCACCGCTTTCAAATATCGATATTGGTGCGATGCCGTGTGCTTTTGGAACTGCCCTGAATCTTCTGGTCCGCGCTGGGGTTAATGAGCGCGATCATGTGTTGATCACCGGCGCCTCCGGAGGGGTGGGACTTGCTGCCGTGCAGCTTGCCCGCCAGCGGGGCGCTGAAGTGACCGCAGTGAGTTCGCCGACCAAGGCGGATGCGGTGCGTGAGGCCGGTGCCGATACCGTCATCGGTCGTGAGGAATCGCTGCCGCCACGGGGCTTTTCGGTGGTTGTCGATGTTGTGGGTGGAAGCGCTTTTGCCTTATTGCTCGATGCACTTCGTCCCGGAGGCCGGCTGGCGACTTCGGGTGCGATCGCCGGCCCGGTCGTTAACACTGACCTTCGGACGTTGTACCTTAAGGATCTGACAGTCTTTGGCTGCACCTATCAGCCACCCGAGGTCTTTGCCAAGCTGGTCAACCTGATCCGCGAGGGAGTCGTTCGGCCCCGGGTGTCACAAACCTATCCGCTGAAGGAGATTGCCAAGGCCCAGTCCGATTTCACGTCTAAGCACTATCCGGGCAAGCTGGTACTTCTGCCCTGATGCTGATGGCCACGCTGCGGCAAGAGGGCTCGTTATAATTCCCATACCGGCCTTGGGCGCGATCATGAACATTGGCAAATTAAGAATAATGCGGACATTTACAGCAATACTGTTAACGGTTCTTTTGGCGGGCTGTGGTTTTCATTTACGTGGGCAGGTAGAACTTGCACCTATCATCTCAGCCCCGTGGGTGACAGGGCAGGATCCAGCTCTTGTTGCCGACCTGCGCAATGGGCTTCGCCAAAGCGGTGTGGATCCCGTCAAGGATGCGGCGTCCGCCTCGGTGATCATTGATCTTGCCACCGTTGACTATAGCCGCTCTGTGAAATCGGTTGACAGCCAGGGGACGGCAACCGGCTATACGCTGAAATATGAGGTTCTTTATCGTGTGGTAGATCGTACGGGTAGGGTACTTGTGGACAATACACCGCTGAATTTCAGCCGTGACCTCGAGTACAAGAGCACGGAACTTTTGCAGAAGAAGCAGGAAGAGGAAGCGCTGAAAATTTCCATGCGTCAGGAGATCGTGCGTCGGATCATCCGGCGTCTAAGCGCGATCGCTTCTTACCGGCAAGCCCCGGGAAACTCCCATGTCGTCTTTGTCTAGGGCTTTTCAACCTTTGGGGAGCGACGGTTGCGATTAGCGCCTGCGGCGCTCACGGGCCGGTTGCAAAAGGGCCTGGACAACGCCTATCTACTGTTTGGGGCAGAGCCCCTGTTGGTTGAGGAAAGCGCTGAGGCCATCCGTCTGGCCGCACGCAATCAGGGGGTTGATGAGATTCTTCGCTACACCGCGGGTGTAGACCTCGACTGGAAACAGATTCTGTCAGCTGGACAGGCGCTGTCCCTATTTGCCTCAAAGCGTCTGCTGGAGATCCGTTTGCCGACCGGCAGACCCGGTGACAATGGTGCCGAGGTCTTGATGGAATTTCTGAGCGAGACCGACAGCATGAATCACCTGGTTGTGATTCTGGGAAAGGTGGATAGGGCGATCCAGTCGAGCAAGTGGTTCAAGGCAATGGAGTCGCAGAGCACCGCGGTTGAAGCACGGGCGGTGACCGCGCAGCAGATGTCGGCGTGGATTCGTGAACGGCTTCATGGCCAAGGTATCAAGGCAACCCCAGGTGCCATTGATCGTCTGGCGTACTACTCTGAGGGGAATCTTTTGTTCGCAGCCCAGGAAATCAGCAAACTGCCATTGCTGCTCAATGGCGCCGAGCTCGACGAAGACACGCTGGATTCCATGGCCAGCGATCAGGCGCGTTTTTCGACTTTTGCCCTGGTGGATACGGCTCTCGCCGGAAAGACGGTCGAGGCCATGCGCATGCTGCATGGGCTGCAGCGTGAGGGGTCGGAAGCCATACTCGTTAATTGGGCGCTCGCTCGGGAGGTCCGCAGCCTTTACCCGATGGCTTTGGAGATTGCCCAGGGCGCAGATAGAAAATCGGTGCTACAGCGTTATCGTGTTTGGCGTAGCCGAGCGTCGTGTATGTCTGCTGCGCTTGGGCGCTTGAAGCCGGAAAACTTCCGGGAAGTTCTGCAGCAACTTGCCCATTCAGACCAGGTGCTCAAAGGTCAGCGCCAATCGCCAGGGGGTATCTGGGCGGAACTGGAGCGAGCTATCCTGATGCTTTGTGGTATAAATGTGTTGCGGCGTAAAGACGCGATAACCTACTGAAAATATGAGTAAAGTGCCCTCGGTATCCAAGGAAATCCGCGACTCGATGGACAGCACCGGGCGAAATGCCCGTGCTGCGGCCCAGGAAATTGCGCGGGCCTCTACGGGGGTTAAAAACAAAGCCCTTCTCGCCATGGCACAGCGGATCGAGCAAGACCGGGAGCGGATTCTTGAGGCGAATGCGGCGGATCTTGAGGCAGCCGCCACAACCGGGCTCTCCTCAGCGCTTGTGGACCGACTCGAATTAACGCCTGAGCGAGTCGGTGCGATGGCCCAGGGACTCACTCAGATTGCGGCACTGGCTGATCCGGTGGGTGAGATCAGTGACATGAATACCCGGCCCTCAGGTATTACCGTAGGTCGGATGCGTGTACCGCTGGGTGTCATCGGCATCATCTACGAATCTCGGCCCAACGTGACCGCAGATGCGGCGGGCCTGTGTTTGAAATCAGGCAATGCAGCGATCCTGCGCGGAGGTTCGGAAGCGTTCAACTCGAACCGCGCGATCAGTGACTGTCTTGCCCATGGTCTCGTGGATGTTGGTTTGCCCGAAGGGGTAATCCAGGTCCTCAAAACTACTGATCGATCGGCGGTTAGCGCGATGCTCGACAGCCCCGAGTATCTTGACGTCATCGTGCCGCGCGGTGGCCGGGGTCTGATCGAGAAAGTCAGTGCGGAGTCACGGGTTCCGGTCATTCGTCATCTGGACGGCAACTGCCATGTGTTTGTTGATGAGAGCGCGGATGTGGACAAGGCCGTAGAGATCGCCTTCAATGCCAAATGCCGGCGCTACGGAGTCTGTGGTGCAATGGAAACGTTGTTACTGGCGAACCCGATTGCCCAGGCAGTGCTGGAGCGGTTGGTGCCGCTTTACCAAGAGGCCGGTGTTGAGTTACGTGGGTGCGAGCGCGCCTGCTCGATGATTGTCGAGTGCGCCAGCGCGACAGAGGCTGACTGGGAAACAGAGTATCTCGCGCCTATCCTCGCGATACGTATCGTCGACGGTCTGGACGAAGCAATTGCGCATATCGGTCGTTATGGCTCGGGACATACTGACGCGATCGTGACCAATGACCTTTCCCGTAGCCAGCGCTTTGTCCGTGAGGTGGATTCCAGTTCAGTAATGGTGAATGCTTCCACCCAGTTCGCCGATGGTTTCGAATATGGGTTGGGGGCGGAGATCGGAATCAGTACTGACAAGCTCCACGTGCGTGGTCCCGTCGGGCTCGAAGGGCTCACCATTCAGAAGTACATCGTCTATGGCGATGGTGCGATCCGTCCTTGACGACATCTGCTATCGGTTTGTTGCCTGAGCAGACCAATACACCGGTGGTGGTTTTTGGCGGCACCTTTGACCCGGTACACTTTGGACACCTGCAGGCGGCAAAGGCGCTTCGTGGCGCGCTGAACGCCGAGCGCGTAGTCTGGCTCCCGGCAGGCGAGCCGCCGCACCGCCCGCCACCGGCCGCGAGTACACCGCATCGTCTGGCAATGCTGCAACTTGCGCTTGCCGATGAACGCCAGTCGGTAATTGATACCCGCGAGCTGGATCGATCCGGTCCCTCCTACACCGTGCTGAGTCTTGGAGAACTGAAGGCAGAATACCCGGATCAGCCGTTGTGCTTTGCGCTAGGGCTGGACGCAGCGCTGGGTCTGCCGCAATGGTATCGTTGGCAGGAGGTTCTGGTACTTGCGGGGATCGCGGTAATGCGTCGGCCGGGTTGGTCATTGCCAGAGCCACTCCCGCCGTGGTGGCTTGGCGCGCAAATTGATTCACACGATCCGCTTCCCGAAGCCGGGGGCTGGATCCGGGTTGTCGAGATTCCTCCCGTCGATGTTGCGGCTGTGGATATCCGGACAGACCTCGCCAACAATAGATCTATCGAAACAAAAGTCCCTGCCGTTGTGGCCGCTTATATCAAGGAACATGAACTTTATGGAGAAAACACGCGAGTCTGATCTGGATGAGGTGCGGCGCTGGATCGTTGAGGCACTTGACGATGCCAAGGCCGCGAACATTCTTGAGCTCGATATCCGTCCGCTTACCCAGATTGCGGACTGGATGGTAGTGGCCAGCGGAACATCCACTCGACATGTGCTTGCCCTGGCCTCGCGGCTGCGGGAGGCGGGAGTACGGCATGGCCTTAAGCCTACCGGGATTGAGGGTGAGAACGGCGGTGAATGGGTGCTTCTTGATTTCGGTGACCTGATTGTTCATCTAATGCTTCCGGCAACGCGGGAGTTCTATGATCTTGAGGGGCTCTGGAACGAACGTTTGGGAGCGCAACTGACACAGGCAAGAGAGCGCCAGGGCGAAGGCTGACGCAGTGCGGATCCATCTGGTGGCGATCGGCAAGCGGATGCCGTCTTGGATCAGCGACGGTTTCAGTGAGTATGCCCAGCGCCTGCGCTCTGGTGTGCAGCTCGAGCTTATCGAAGTCGAAACGCCTCGCCGCGGCTCAAACATGGATCTCTCCCGAGTGGTTCGTGAGGAAGGCGCACGACTCCTGCAGGTGGCCCCTTCCGGCACATACCGAATTGCACTCGATCAGTCCGGGCGCAGTTACGATTCCGAGTCGTTGGCGGTTCAACTGGAAAAATGGATGACGCTGGGCCGCGATGTCGTACTGATCGTGGGAGGTCCAGACGGTCTTTCAGACGAAGTGCTGACATCGGTCGATCAATGCTGGTCCCTATCACCACTGACACTCGCCCACCCGCTGGTTCGCGTCGTCATCGCAGAGCAGCTCTACCGCGCCTACGCCATTTCCCGGGGGTTGCCGTATCACCGGTCGGGCCGGGTCTCATGAAACCCCGTCTGTGTCTCGCCTCGCAGTCACCGCGACGTGCCGCGCTACTGCGTCAGGCAGGATTTGATTTCTGGATTTATGAACCCATGGTGGATGAATCCTCTCTCCAAGGTGAGCACCCGGCTAAACTGACCGAAAGGCTGAGTGCGAAAAAGGCTGAGGCGGCGGTGCAGGCCGCTGCTTCAGAGAATAGGGAGTTGACGGTCTGTCTTGGGTCCGACACCGTGGTGGTGCTTGATGATCTAATTCTTGGCAAGCCGGTGGACAGCGCCGATGCAGCCCGGATGCTGAAGCACCTCTCTGGACGCAGCCATGAGGTGATGACCGCGGTGACGGTCTCGCACGGCACCTGGCGCGAGTCACGACAGGTGACGAGTAAGGTAACATTCTGCCACTTGTCGGACGATGTTATCCGGGACTATTGCACCAGTGCCGAACCGTATGACAAGGCTGGGGCTTACGCGATCCAGGGTTATGCTGGATCATTCGTCGAGTCGCTGTCCGGCAGCTACTCAGCGGTGATGGGTTTGCCCTTGTGTGAGACCACAGCGCTTTTGGCGCTTGCTGGAATCCATCCGTGCTGGAAGGAGAGAGTGTGCGATGAGTGAAGAGCTGCTGGTAAACGTGACGCCGCAGGAGACGCGGGTGGCCCTGGTGGAAAACGGTGGTTTGCAGGAGCTGCACACCGAGCGCAGTCGCAGTCGAGGTATCGTTGCCAATATCTACAAAGGAAAAGTCGTACGGGTGCTGCCGGGTATGCAGGCCGCTTTTGTGGATGTGGGTCTTGAGCGCACCGCGTTTCTGCATGCCGCGGATATGGTCTCCCACCGCACGCCCCGACCGGATCCCTCAGCTGATGCTGTGTTGCCCGAGGTAGCCGTCCCGAGTGACCCGCCGCCGAGACCAGACATAAGCGAACTGGTTTCCGAAGGACAGGAAATCGTGGTGCAGGTTGCCAAAGACCCGATTGGCAGCAAAGGTGCCCGTCTGACGACCCAGCTCTCGATCCCCTCGCGCTATCTGGTCCTGTTGCCAGGATCCGAGCACCGCGGTATCTCGCAACGCATTCAAGATGTGGACGAACGCGACCGGCTACTCCAGGCGCTGGATACCGCTCTACAGCAGCATCCTATGCAGGCAGGTTTCATTGTCCGCACGGTGGCCGAGTCGCAGTTCAGTCTGAACTTTGAGGCCGACCTAGAGTTTCTGCATCGCAGTTTGCAGCAGATAGAGCACCGGATTGCGTCGGCCTGCGCGGGAGAGCTGATTCATGCTGATCTTCCGCTTTCACTGCGGGTTATCCGTGATCTTGCCCGCCATGACGTCGAGAAAATCCGGGTTGACTCGCGGGAAACCTATGCCCTGATGCACCAGTTCGCGGCCGACATGATGCCCCAGATGGCCGACCGCATCCAGGTCTATCCGGGAGAGCGGCCGATCTTTGATCTTTATTCAATCGAGGACGAAATTCAGCGGGCGCTGGACCGCACGGTCGACCTTAAGTCAGGGGGCTCGCTGGTGTTTGACCAGACCGAGGCCATGACGACGGTCGACGTCAATACTGGCCGTTTTGTCGGTAAACGAAACCTGGAGGAAACGCTCTTTAAGACCAATATGGAAGCGGCCCAGGCCATTGCCCGACAACTGCGGCTTCGGAATATTGGCGGCATCATCATCGTCGACTTTATCGACATGGAGGACGAGGAGCATCGCCGACAACTGATGGACGTGTTTGAACGTTCACTCGCCCGGGACCGGACCCGTTGCCATATCGCGGATATGTCGGTGCTGGGTCTGGTGGAGGTGACCCGCAAGCGCACCCGCGAAAGCCTCGAGCGGGGGATGACTGAAACCTGTCCCCACTGCCGGGGTCGAGGCACACAAAAAACCGCCCAGACGCTGTGCTACGAAATTTTCCGCGAGATCATGCGCGAGGCCCGCGCCTTTGAGGCCAAAGGGTATCTGGTCATGGCGTCACAGATGGTCATCGATATGCTGCTTGATGAAGAATCAACGGGCCTTGCCGATCTGCAGGATTTCATCGGCAAGCCGATCCATCTGCAGGTTGAGCCGACTCATAACCAGGAAAGTTACGACGTGGTGCTGATGTAGCTGCCAAGATCCGCGCCCTGCTGTCAGTGCGGAGACGTTGACGTTATAAAAATAGTGCAGATGTTGGCTGCGCCAACGCAGAGCGCTGGACCCCAGTGAAATGAGCAACGACGTGAACACGATATCTTCCGAGCAGTCTCTCACACTCGCCGCAGTGCAGATGAACTCCACTTCTGTCCTTGAAGAGAATCTCGTGAGCGCCCGTGCCTTTATCGATGAGGCTCGTGCGGGCGGTGCAGATATCATTGCCCTGCCCGAGAATTTCTCATTGATGTCGGAAACGAAAGAGCAACGCCGGAACGTGGCTGAACGCGCCAGTGAAGTCGAGGCGATGTTAAGTGCCGCTGCACAGGAGAACGGCGCAGTGATCATCGGTGGATCGACCCCGCTTCCCGCACCAGACGGCCGCGTGACCAATACCTGTCTGGTTTTTGATCAAAGCGGTCACCGGATTGGCCGCTACGACAAAATCCACCTTTTTGATGTAAGTGTCTCAAGCAGCGAGTCTTATTGTGAATCGAGGCATATCGCTCCAGGGGAAACCCCGCTTGCGCTGAGCGCGCTCGGCCTGATGATGGGAATCACGATCTGTTACGACATGCGGTTCCCTGAGCTATACCGGCGACTCGCCGAAGCGGGGGCTGAACTGTTCTCTGTGCCGTCAGCTTTTACGGTGCCAACAGGACAGGCACACTGGCATACGTTGCTACGGGCCCGGGCGATAGAGAACCTGGCGTGGGTGATCGCTCCGGCTCAGGTCGGTGAACACCCCAATGGTCGACGGACTTTTGGTCACAGCCTGATTATTAATCCATGGGGAGAGATTGTTGCCGAGCGCGCCGGTGGTCCAGGTGTGATCTTTGCCCGCCTCGACCGTGCCGACGTGGCACAAAGGCGCCGACAGTTTCCTGCGCTTGAGCACAGAGTGCTTAAGGGTTAGCACGCCCGTCCTGTGTCTGAAAAGTTTTCTGAATTGCAGCCGGGCAGTTTTGTTTACGCGCTGCCAAACGCGCTGGACCCCGACTTTTGCCAGCAGGTGATCGGTCGTTTTGAATCCGCAACAGATCAACACCATCAGGGTGCGATGGGTCCGGGGGCCGTGGTCGATGAAACGATAAAGCGTTCGACGGACCTTCGGATCACCGGACTTGCGCAGTGGCGGGACGTTGATGAGAGATTGCTGAAGTCACTGCAGCATGGCCTTTCTCTGCTAAGCGGTCTGCACCCCTTTTTCTCAAGCAACGCGTTTAGGGATATGGGTTATCAGTTGCAGCGAAGTGCGCCAGGAGAGTTTTATCGCTGGCACGTCGATAGCGGCCCGGGCCCGCTCAGCCAGCGCCAGCTCG
>JBMUHF010000152.1:0-6317 GCA_050302555.1 Arenicellales bacterium
AGCCTCTTGAAGGCGGCCCGCGTCCCTTGAGATGAGCCATGAATTGCGAGGTGTTTGAGATAGACCGTCCTGAGATCTAACTCCACCACGGGTCCGCCGATAGCACCAGCAGTTGTGTAACGGCCCTCCGGGCGCAGCAACTGCAGCAGTGGATTGAAAAGTGCTCCGCCCACGAGATCAGCGACCACATCCACCGCGTGACCTTCAAGGGCATGTTGCGCAGCCTCGATAAGATTGGGGTTGTCTCTGTCGATGACAGCTTGAGCGCCCAGCGCCTTTACCGCTTCTAGTTTGACTCTACTGGTAAGCCCGTAAGGGATCGCACCGCGAGCACGACACAACTGGATCAGACCGGAACCCACCCCTCCCGATGCACCCGTGATCAGAACCCGCTCACCTGCCTGCACGTTCGCACGATCAAGCATATGTTCACCCGTGAGGTAAGCACAACAGAATGTTGCAAGTTCTGAATCGCTAAGATCATTATCTACGAGGTGGGCATTTTCGTCCGGCACCGTAAGATACTCGGCAAAACCGCCGTTACGGCCGTGGCCGATATAGTCGATATTCGCAAGACTGTCGCCCTCGTCGTTGTAGATACTGAAGTCCACCATCACCCGTTGCCCAACCCGGTCGGCAGAGACGCCCACCCCCACAGCTGCTATCGTTCCGACAGAATCGGTGCCCTGAATACGTGGGAACGCCAACGTTTCCTCGGATGCACTTCTTCGCCACGAAGCTACGGCATCGGGATTGTCGTCGGTGCCGTAAGCGCCCTGCCTCACCCAAACATCAGTGTTGTTAAGGCCGCATGCCGCGACCTCTATCAGAACTTCCCCAGGCGTCGGAACCGGAACCGGAAAATCTTCACGATAGACAAGTTTGTCGAGGCCACCGTGGCCCGTCAACACGACTGCCGCCATTGCGGATGGCAGGCTTTTCATGGTTTTCCTCTCTCCTGTTTCGAAACGTTGCGTCACCTTTATACCAAAACCCCGCGATCATACGTCTTACGCCGCGGAAAGGGCCCGCAGGTGTATCCTAGGTACCCGATTATTGGCCTCCATTGGGTTTAGCGACTCTCTCTCGCTCCAAGTCGGCTAAGTCCAGGCCTCATGGTAGATTATTCTTTTCGCGGTGCGTCGACCGGACATATGGAATTTTCACACTTTCTGAACAGTCATCTGCTGGATCCCGCGATCGGTGCAAAACGCCTTTACCGCGAAATGCTGGAGCAGGCCGTTCACGCCGAAACCTGCGGTTATCAGGGGGTATCGATACCTGAACACCACCTCGTCAATATTCTGCTGATCCCCTCTCCGCTGCAATTTGCGGTCAAGGTCGCAGCCCATACCGAAAGCGTCGAGATTGCGACCTCTGTCTGTCAGTTGCCGCTGCGTGACATGCGGGTTTTTGCCGGCGAGGTTATTCAGGCGCAGGCGCTTTGCGGCGGACGACTGATTCTGGGAGTTGGCAAAGGGGCTTTCGGTTACGAAACCGAGCGGATGGGGGTTTCTTTCGATTCGACTAAGGCAAAATTTGAAGAAAGCCTTCAGGTACTCGAGGCTCTCCTGTCCCAACAGAACGTCGCCTGGGCAGGCGAGTATTACCACTTCGAACCGCTCACGGTAATGCCCCGGCCCGAAGAGGCGATCCCCATCGCTCTTGCGATCATGGCGCCTGGGGGCATTGAGGCGATGGCGGCCAAGGGATACCACATCCAGACCACACCGCTTGGGGCGCATCACAACGTGCTCATGGAGCAGGTCAACGCCTTTTATAGAGGCAAGGCTACCGTCGGCCCGAATTGCCGGTCACGGCTGTCACTTCAGCGGGGGCTCTTCCTCACGAAAAATGACGCTGATACCAAAGACAAGATCGCGCACGCCCACTGCTACTACCAGCGCTTTGACAACGTCTTTGGCGGTCCCGGCATTGTCGAGCAGGGAATAATCAAACCGCTGCCCCGTACACAATCGATGGAAGAGCTTGGCCAGAATGTGCTTATCTGTGGCAGTGCCGAAATGGTTGACCGTCTTTCCGAATATGCCGAACTCGGTATCGACGAGGTAATTGCTTCCTCTAACTTTGGGCAGGATCAATCTGAAACCCTGGAGATGATGAGCCGGTTTGGCGAGGAAGTGCTTCCACAAGTCCGCCCGCTTGGCCGTAAGGTCGCATGAATAGCCGTCGGACTGGCTAAACATGGCAATCGACTGCGCTTATACGATCGAAGGAGAGGGGCCCGCCCTTTTTTTGATTCACGGGATCGGGGCCCGCCGGGCAACCTTTGCGAAACTTGTTGACGGTCTTAAGGATCGCTTTACCTGTATCCGGTATGACCTTCGCGGCCATGGTGAGAGTCCCGCCCCGAACGTGTCTTTTGGGCTCGAGGATCTGGTCGACGACCTTGAGGCACTTCGTTGGAAAATCGGCATCGAACAGGCGCACTTTGCCGGTCACTCTCTGGGAGGCATGATTGGCCCGGCGTATGCAAAACGCTATCCGGAAAGGGTCAAATCTTTAGGACTTTGGTCCACCGCAGCCTTTCGAACGTCCGAGGACAGTGCAAAAGTAAAAGCTGTTGTTGCTGCCATGCGCGAAAAGGGTATCCCGCAGGTGCTCGATACCCTGACCGCACGTTGGTTCACCGACGACTTTGCAGCAAACCATCCGGACGTGATCGAAAAACGCAAGCAGCAGGTCATCGACACGCCGGCTGATATTTTCCTTAATGTCTTCGATATCTATGCTGGAGCCGAAATGGGTCCGTGGCTCCACGAAATTTCAGCGCCCTGTCAACTGGTGACGGGTGAGGAAGACGGCGGCTGTAACCCGCGACTCAATCGGGAAATGGCCAACGCCTTGCCTAACGCCGAACTGGTCATTCTTGATCGGCTTAAGCACGCTATTTTTTTAGAGGCGACCGACCGAGTATTGCCCGTCGTGAGAAACTTTTTGATCGAAAACGGCGGCTAACTGCCGCCACATCACAGCACCGGCTTCGAAGCAAACCCGGAAAGAGCGCCTTCAGGCGCAGGTTCTTCCGGACGCGCTAATCTCGCCGTTCTGGTATTCGCTAACCTGCCATACCCGGTTGCTGACTTCAAGCACTATGCAAGATGCACCCCCTTTGGTGCGCTCGCGGCCCGCTGCGCCAGGGTTCAAAACCCAGGGCGCTTTATCCAGATCAGCACAGCGGATGTGAGTATGTCCGTAGGCGATTGCCCGCGCATCAGGATACTTGGCCCGCAGGCGCTTGTGATAGTGGCGCGTATCCCAGATGCGGTGACCGTGCTCAACCGCCAACACCCCGCCGGGGAGATCGACCTCGGCAGACTCTGCGAGTACCGAGAAGCCGGCTTGTGCGGCATCAGGCCAGGTTTCGGGCCGGTCGTTGTTCCCACGCACCACGATCAGTTCGCCCTGATCAGGTGCCAGCGACTGAATCACCTCCAGCCCGCCGACATCGCCAGCATGCACGACACAGTCAGCAGAACGCGCCAGTTTCTGTATGTACGGTTCTACGAAGCCATGGGTATCGGACAACAAAACGACCCGCATCAGCTAGCTTCCATTATTGCGCCTTCGCAGTAGCAACCATGCGCCGGCGACAAATACGGGGATGCTCAACAGTTGACCCATGGTCATCCAGTCGAGCGCCACCGGACCAAGGTGTAGATCCGGCTCGCGGTAGAACTCAACGAAAAAACGAAAAAGTCCGTAACCGGCCAGAAAGAGACCGCTGACCTGACCCGGCCGGCGGGGTTTCGCCGCGAAGACCCAGACAATCAAAAAGAGTAACACGCCCTCCAGGGCTGCCTCGTATAACTGCGAGGGATGCCTGGGCAGCAGGCCCGCCGCAGGAAAAATCATTGCCCAGGGAACATCGCTGACCCGCCCCCATAACTCCTGATTAATGAAGTTGCCAATGCGTCCGGCCAGAAGTCCCGGCGCACACAAAGGAGCGAGAAAATCGGCAACATCAAAAAACGACCGCTTTGACCGACTGGCGAAAAGCATTACAGCCGCGACGACTCCAATAAGACCTCCATGAAAAGACATGCCCCCAGTCCATACCCAGAAGATCTCCAAAGGGTGCGCCAAATAGTAGGCAGCGTTGTAAAAGACCACATAACCAAGTCTGCCGCCCAGAACCGCACCGACTGCGACGTAGAAGACAAGATCCCAGACCTCGTTATTACCCCATTGTCCGGGAGCTCGCTTGGACTGGTATTTTCCAAGCAGACCACCCGCCGCAAACGCGATCAGATACATCAGGCCGTACCAATGGATAGCAAGTGGGCCAATGCTGATAGCGATAGGGTCGATGTCTGGATAAGTCATGAGCAGCCCGGACCTGTGGGACTCAATGAGGGAACTTCATGAAAAGTTCAAAATAGTAATCAAACTCCTCGAGCTTCATGTCGCCTTGTCCATTCTCCACACAACTGGTAACAAATTGGTGCCACTCAGCCGTGAGGACTTCATAAAGATCGCCCGGGATCCCTTCCTTAACATGACCGATCTTTTCTTCGACGCGCATCTTGTCAAGATCATGGATGTGTTTACCGTAAATGTTCGTAATCATAGATGCTGTCCGCTAGTCTCCGTTCCACCAAAAATTCAAAATGCTTTGCCGAATTGGGTCGGGTGGGGCCTATCGCCCTTTCCGCCGCTGGCAGCTAACCCTGCGCAACCGGCTGAGGATGATACCCGATACGAAAATAACATCTGACGACGATTTTGTTTTCCATCATTTACAATGCTAGCAGTCCAATCATCGGGCGATCGTCCTCCCGACCTGACGATAACATCCAAACGCAGGAGCCTCGCTTGATCTTCTCTTCCGTCCGGAAATTCCGTGGTGTAGCCCTCGCCATTCTCGCTCTCGCCGGAATGGCCGGTACGATCACACCCGTGCTGGCTGCCACCCGGTTGATCATCGATACGGTTGATCAGGGCATTGCCGGTAAAGCACAGATCGTGGTCAGCGAGGGGCGGGTACGGCTGACCCACTCCGAGATGCCTCGTCAGGAGGTGCTCTTTATTGCAGATTCCCAAGAGGTTTTTTTCATACGGCACGCCCGCAAAGAAGTGACAATTGTCGATCCCGCGGTGATACGTCAGTCCATCGACCAGTTTTCAGGTATCGCTCAAAGTTTGATGGCTCAACGCGAAAACCTGTCGGAAGAAAAACGTGAGCAACTCGATGAAATGCTCAAAAGTCTCGGTATTCCTGATCCCGATCAGATGGCCGGGCGCTCCCTCAAGTTGAAGAGTCTGGGGCAGCATGGCGAAGCTGCCAAAATCCGATGTGACTGGTGGCAGATTCGCAGTGAGCAACAGACGATCGGTCGCAGCTGCGTCACGGACAATCAGACGCTGAGGATCAGTCCGGCCGATTTCGCCACCCTGGTACAACTCGCCGCATACGTCCAGGAATTGCAACTCTCGGCCAGTGCGCTGTTGTCATCAATGGGTTTTGCCCTGCCTCCGCTCGGCCTGGCTGATAAAGAGTCCCTGCCGATACAGTTGGAACAGGTTTCCCGAAAATTCTCCGCCTCTTTGACAATAGTTGATCGGCTTGATGTCTCGCTGCGCCTTATGGTGCCACAGGGCTACCGGATCCTCAGCACACCTGGCGGCTGAGTCACGCCGCCTTAGTCAGCCAGCTCCGGTAGGTCTACGAATAGATCGAGCGCCTCCGGGTTCGCTAAAGCCTCCCGATTGAGCACCGGCTCGCGGTGCACAATTTTACGAACCGCGAGCTCCACAATCTTGCCGCTTTTGGTACGGGGTATGTCGACAACCTGAATTACCTTGGCTGGTACATGACGGGGAGTGGTGTGTTTACGGATTTCACTGCAGATGTTCTGTCGCAACGCCTCATCGAGGATCTCGCCTTCACGTAACCGCACGAACAACACAATCCGCACATCACCTTCCCATTGCTGCCCGATCACCAGGCTCTCCAGCACCTGCTCGACCCGCTCAGCCTGCCGGTAAATCTCTGCCGTCCCGATACGTACACCTCCAGGGTTTAATACCGCGTCGGAACGACCGTGGACAATGATCCCCTTGCGCTCTGTGATGGAGATATAGTCGCCGTGACACCAGACGCCTGGAAACTTCCCGAAGTATGCGGCTTTGTACTTGGCCTCGTCCGGGTCATCCCAGAACCCAATCGGCATTGAGGGAAAGGCGTTGGCACAGACCAGCTCTCCTTTTTCTTCATCAGGAAGTACGGATCCGTCGTCATCCCGGACTTCGATCTGCATACCAAGAATCGGACCTTGAATTTCACCGCGCCAGAC
>JBMUHF010000153.1:0-3952 GCA_050302555.1 Arenicellales bacterium
CGAGGGTTTGGATGTTAGTAACCTCGACTCAGAGCAGATTGCGGCAGTACGTATGCTGTTGGATAAATACAGCGTCCTTGTGTTTCCCGACCAAAAGCTTACCCCTGAGGATCAGATAGCCTTTACGGCAAACTTTGGTGCGGTCGAACAGCATCCGCTTTATAGAAGTGCGATTCTGGACGGATATCCTGAGATACTCGTTCTAGAGCATAAAAATCATCAATGGGTAAATGGAAGAAATGACGTTTGGCACTCAGATGTCACATTCTCGGAAAAGCCTCCGTTAGGAAGCGTACTGTATTGCCGAGCTATTACAGAAGGATTGGGCGATACACTGTTTTGTAGTATGCGCCAGGCATACGACACTTTATCTCCCGGTATGCAGCAAATGCTTGGGCAGCTGACCGCCGAGCATTCTTCGGCCCAAATGGTGGTGCACAATAACTCGGAGGGTTACAACGTTCCTATTGATGATGTGCCGCCACCGGTAAATCATCCAGTAGTCCGTACGAATCTGGCGAATGGCAAGAAAAACCTGTTTGTCAATCCGATCTATACAATCCGTTTCTCTGGGATGACCGAAAAAGAGAGCGACCCTCTGCTCAACTATTTATATGAGCAGGCTACACGTCCGGATAATATCTACCGGCACCGCTGGAAGATCAATGATGTTGTGATGTTCGACAATCGGTGTGCGATGCATTACGTGGTGCTGGATTACGGTCCTGAAATGCATCGATTAATGCATAGAACGACGGCAGCGGGGGATAAGCCCGTTTAGTTTTTTAGCGACTAAGTCTCGTTACTCTTTAAATCAATTCTGCATCACGCATCGCCGCTGCAATAAGGGCTTTAGTTTGGCTTGTGATTGCTACTATGGGCAATCTGCACTCCTCGGTACAAAGATTCAGCAAGGAATTGGCATACTTAACGCCGCCTGGGTTCGGCTCGATAAAAAGGGCGTCAATCAAGGGCATTAACTGACGTTGCAATCTGAGCGCTTCTTTATAATCGTGCCGCGCACACGCCCCCTGCATTTCGGTACTTAGTTTGGGTGCGGCATTAGCGACAACTGATATACAGCCATTGCCACCATTCGCGTTGTAGGCAACAGCCGTTGTGTCCTCCCCTGAAAGGAAACTGAACTCCCCCGAAATCAAACTACGCTCTTGGAGCGGTCTTGCGAGATCGCCGGTGGCGTCTTTAACCCCGATCACAGCATCCAGTTGAGACAAACGAGCCATAGTCTCGGGCAAGATATCGACGATGACTCTGGGCGGGATGTTGTAAACCACAATTGGCAGGTCAGTAACGCTATTTAAGGCGCTAAAGTGTTGGAAGATCCCCTCGGCACTGGGACGATTGTAATAACCCGTAACGTGCAGGACGCCATCGGCACCTGCTTTTGCTGCATGCTTGGTATATTCAATGGCGTCATTTGTATTATTCGACCCCGAGCCAGCGATTACCGGAATTTGCCCACCGGCCTCGTAACAAACGATCTCTACCACCTGCTCGTGTTCCGCCTTACTGAGTGCGGGGGCCTCTCCGGTCGTGCCCACTGGGACTAGTCCTTCGGTGCCGTTGTCTATGTGCCACTTCACAAGTTTGCGAAGGGCGGTAACGTCCACGCGACCCCCTTCGAAGGGTGTAATTAATGCAACGATTGAGCCTGTAAACATGATGTCCTCTCGATCTGTTAACCAAATGAATTGGGAGCTATGGACGTGCCGAGAAAAAGTTTAAATGAGCCTGAAAATCAGATCAAATCTTTATCCGGTAGAAATTTCTCTCTTATTTTGATTTCTTAAAAAACGAGACGAAACTTCTAATGCTTATTCCCGTGGCTTCCCCAGGGAAATCGGACTCTCTAGATCGTCAGCGAAGAAATATTATCCTCGTTTCCTTGGTAGATGAGGATCTTCTGGCAGTTCTGGGGGCGCCAATTGCTCATGAAGTAATTCACTGAGCAGAATAGGTCGTACGGGTGGACGAGTACGAGGCATTTCCCCATTCGGGTCTTTGTCGCGGCTGTCGCCCTTTGTCACCGCAGCGAGGGTTGCAAGACAGTTGCGCCCTTGACATCGACCCATTCCTATCCTGGTCGCTGCTTTGAGCTGCAAGGGTGTCGTCAAGCCTTTTGCTTTATATTTTTCTAAATCACTTAATGTTACATCCTCGCAGCGGCAGATGATGGTCTCAGGAGTTACCAAATCGCACCAGTCCACATTAGTCATAAAGACGCTCTCGAGCCCGGACCGAAACCTGCAAAGACGCTTGTGCGAGGCAAAATCTCGGGTGAGCGTTGCTTTCGCTGATTTCGAGACCGTAATACCCGCATGGACAGCGGCATTAATACCGGCGATCCGCCCCTCCACAAGTGAAAGTTCTACGCCGCCTATCGAGGATCCATCTCCGGCAACGAAAATGCCTCGGGTACTGGACATCATTTGTTCATTTGTCAGAACATTAGTACCGCCCCGCAACGGCATTAAGACCTCTTCGAGCCCTAGCAGCCGAGGAAGCTCCAGGGAGGGGGTTAGGCCAGTTCCGGTAACCATCGTTTTCGCCGATATTTGACGCACTTGTGAGCGAATAAATTTTCCATTTGAATCAATCGGCGCGACCTCGACAGAGTCCAGGGAATCGTCTCCATTTGCCGCGATAACACCATAGCCTCTCAAGACGGGAATTCTCGCTTTAAGCAGAGTCCTCAAATATTTAATCGCGAGTCCAAGATTTAAGCCGCCATGAATGAGCTTACCCGCGTGACGAACAATGCTCCAAGGCCGGTTCGCTGCCTCGACAACGGCGGCTACTTTTGCCCCTGCCGAGACCAGGCTTGCAGCAGCAACTAGCAGTAGAGGTCCATTACCGGCTACGACGACAGGCCCTGGAGGGATGACGCCCATTCCTTTAATTAAATTCTGCGATCCTCCGGCCGTGATTACACCGGGTAGGGTCCAACCAGGAAAAGGGTAAACATGATCTCTAGCACCTGCAGAGATCACTATGGCAGATGACTGGATTCGCCCCGACCGTCGGCCGTCTGCGACACCGACCGTGAGGGGGTCATGAATATCCCAGACCGTAGCACCCGGGCGATAATCGACAAGCGGCGAATCTAGGGCGCTGACAAGGGTTTGGAAGCGTTGGCGGTCCCTATCGGAGGTCAGGCTTCCACCCGTGTAGTTTTGCGGAGACGGTTGCCGAAAATATTGGCCACCGGGGTGTTGATTATCATCAACCAGCGCTACCCTGGCACCGAGTTTTACCGCTTCTCCCGCGGCAGAAAGGCCCGCGGCGCCTGCGCCAATAATCGTGACATCAACTTCTTCGATGGTCATTCTTTTTTGACTGCTTTCACAGTTTCTACAATCATCCCATCTTCGACTATCTGTCTACATGCCCGCTCGGTGCTGATGCCATTAATTCGTACGATGCACTCCCAGCATACGCCCATGCCGCAGAAGTAACCCCTTGGCATCCCTTTTGCGGTTAATCTGGTTGCGCAAACTCCCGCCGCGATGAGGGCAGCGGCGACAGATTCTCCCACGTTGGCTTCAACCGCCTGGCCATCAAACTGAAAAGTTACCGGATTTTTTTGTTCCCCGGGGAAGCGCCCAAAGCGATCGCCTGATTTAGAGTTCATTTTACGAATCTTTGTGGAGAAAACTGTGGAAAGGCCTCACAGTCGGTAGAGCTCAAAATCATCTGTGCAAGTCTCACACCCAATGCAGGCGCGAGGGAATAACCACCCCGGGCACACGCAAGTGTCCAAACGTGCTCGTGCCGACCAAGTTGGCCCATAACCGGTAAGGCATCGGGTGCAACCGCTTCGAATCCAGCCCAAGTCCGCGTGATGCGCAAATTACGAAGCTTAGGAATTACGCCGACCGCTATCCGCATATTGTGTAGGAATCGCTCGTAATCAATGTCTTTTGTGCCGGAA
>JBMUHF010000154.1:0-25345 GCA_050302555.1 Arenicellales bacterium
ATCATTTATAACCAATCTCATTGGCAAAAAAACAGAATCAGTATTCAGAGCGAAAATTAATCAGGTGATCTGTCGCTCTTGCTGCAATCGCCGAGATTGTCGCAGCCGGATTTACACAGGAACTGGTGACAAAGGAACTGCCGTCGACAATTAAAAGATTAGAGATGTCATGACAGCGATTCCATTTATCTACTACGGAACTGCGCGGATCGTTGCCCATGCGACAGGTGCCCAAGGGATGCCAGCCAATCTCAGCGGCCAATGTCTGCTCGGCAACCTCATAAGCGCCCGCTTCACTGAAGGACTCCCGGGCTCTTTTTGCCATAAAACTTAACAATCGCTTACTGTTTTCAGTAGTCTTGTAGTGGAGTCTGGGCAGTCCATCTCCATCCACATCAGAGTGTGCCGAATCAAGCGCTAGGAAATTGCGCGAGTCAGGCATATCCTCTGCGACCATTCCCCAGAGTGCTGATCGACCCAACCACTTATCGACTCGGTCGTGTAGATCTTTTCCAACTGGCTGAGGTCCATCGATCGGGTATAAAGCTGCATTTAATGGACCGCCTGTCGGGCTAAGATTCCACTTCGCACCCCGGACAAAATCGTGCTCTGGACGGGTTTCAGCGAACTCCATCGAGTAAATACTCTGTCCCCAGTGGCCCTGCCAACTGCTCATCGGCTCGTCGAAAAACCCGACCATCCGATTCATAGGGTGCATCATTAAATTCTGGCCAACCACTCCGGAAGAATTCGCGAGTCCATCGGGCCAGGCATTATCTGCTGACTTCAGCAAAAGTCGAGCGGTGCCGATAGCGTGCGCTGCGAGCACAACAATATCTGCCTGAATCTTTCTCGTTGCTCCAGATTTATCCACAAACAAGGCGCCCTCAGCCCGGCCCTGTTGGTTTGTCAGGATGCGGACAACGCGTGCTCCCGTAACCAGTTTCGCACCGGCCTCAATCGCGCTCGGCCAGATACTGCGATCAGCCGAACCTTTTGCTCCTTCGTTACAACCCGCCCGGCAGGTACTTCGCTGAACACAAGGCCGTCTCCCCTGGTAAGGTCGGGAAGTGATCGCATTACTGCCCGGCCACCAATGCCAACCAAGTCGGTCATGGGCAGCAGCGACCTTTTCACCCCACGGCTGTATCGGGAGCGGTGGCATCGGATAGTCAGGACGATCTGGGTAGGCGGGGTCTCCCGCCACTCCTGATACACCGATGTCTGCCTCGGTCTGAAGATAGTATGGTTCGAGGTCCTGATAATCGATGGGCCAGTCAGTGCCCACGCCATCAAGCGAGTAAGTAAAGAAATCACTGGGCAGAAAACGCATCCAGTGAGCGCTGAACATGACTGTGCTTCCCCCAACTCCGTTAAACAACAGCGGTTTAATATCCGAGGTATCGTCCAAAATGGGATAGTCCGCCTTACCTTGTCGGATATTTGGATTGGCATTCCACGGCCCTAGTGCCTGTAATTCAAAATCAGGCTTATCCCCTGGATAGGATTCCAAGGGATTCCACACACCTTGTTCTAAACAGGTCACCTCAATTCCGGCCCGAGCGAGTCTCTGGGAAGTAATCGCCCCGGAAAGACCGGCACCAATTACGAGAACCTCAGTTCGTGGGAAACCTTGTTGCATCGAAATTACTTATCTCAGCCAGCCAGTTCACGGTTGATTAAAGACATCAGTTGATCTTGAAAATGTATCTCGGGCCGAATTTCACCAACCTCGCGCCCAGCGACATTTAAGACAGGGGAAACGATCAATCCCTGCTCCGGGTCCAGGCAGCCCAAACCTGACAGAATGGCTCCCATTGCACATTCTGCAGCCCGCGAACCCCCGTCATCAATCTTCAACGCGATTCCGACACCGGCTTGAGGAATAGCGCCACAATAAACGCCCTCCGCCCCCGTCTTCACGATAAACGCGCCATCTCCTGCCTCCATCGCCCGAGTGCACCAGCGTCCCGTTCCTGCCACCATGAACGGTTCACGGATCATTGCGTGGTAAATCCGGTCTGCGGCCGACTGTCGCGCCGGCCCAAAGCCGACCCCGGTAGCGAAACGCGCGAAGGCGAACGCCAGTGCCTCCAAGGGAATTCCCGCCACCGGGATTCCGCATCCATCAATTCCGCCAGGTCTCCCGACGAGACTGACGCCGGCCATATCACCGACAAGATCAAGCACCGCCTGCTGCACCGGATGAGATCTTTTGATGTAACCTGCAGCGGATTCTCCCAGAAACTTCGCTGAGCTCAAGAATCCGCAGTGCTTACCCGAGCAGTTGTTATGCGCCGGACCCGGCGAGAGGCCATTCTCTATCAGGAGCGCCTTGTCCTTGCTTCGTCGCGGCGGGTGGGTGCCGCATTCGAGGACCTGCTCGTCAAACCCCAGTCGAGCCAGCCAGTTGCGCACTGTGTCAACGTGGCGGGGTTCGCCGTTGTGAGACGCGCAGGCGAGGGCCAACTCTCTATCCGTCAGTCCAAACTCATCGGCCGCACCGCTTTCCACTAGAAAAACCGCTTGCAGAGGCTTGATCGCAGACCTCGGGTAGATCATCCGCCGGGTATCGCCCATGGTTACAGCAGTCTGGCCATCGCTGTGAACTACTGCGGCTGCGCCCCGGTGCCAACTCTCCACCATTTCGCCGCGGGTCACTTCTACAAGCACCGGGTTTTCAATCACGAGGGGTACACTCAGCTCAAGTCAACAACATTTAAAAACTTCTCTCAATCCAGACGATATACTATGTTCGCTCTCAAGGAAACTGACCAGATAAATCAACTCTGCCACTCGCGGCACGTGAAACGCACGCCCCTCAATGATCTGCACCATGAGCTCGGTGCCAAGATGGCACCGTTCGCAGGTTATGAGATGCCCATCCATTACCCGAGCGGGATTATCTCGGAGCACCACCAGGTTAGAAGCCGCGCCGGTCTATTTGATGTCTCACACATGGGTCAGATATGGGTCGGTGGTAATCAGGCCGCAACTTGGTTGGAGACATTGCTGCCTGCAGATCTCATTAATCTTGAAGCAGGTGCTCAGCGTTACAGTTTCTTGACCAGCGATTCAGGCGGCATCCTCGATGACCTGATGGTTTACCGACTCAAGGACGAGTACTGCCTCGTCGTTAACGCCGCGAACAAGGAGGCTGATCTTTTATTACTGCAAGAACGTGTGACTGCGGGGGTGTTTATCGATCCTCGAGAGGACTTCGCGCTGCTTGCCCTGCAAGGCCCTCAAGCTGCGGCCGCGCTGGGATCAATTGCTCCAGCGGTCAAACATCTAGCTTTTATGACGGCTTCAGAGATACGGATCGCCGGAATGGAGTGCTGTGTCACCCGCAGCGGCTATACCGGTGAGGACGGCTTTGAGATCTCGACCCATGAGACATCGGCTCTGGGGCTGGCCCGCGCGCTGCTGGCACTCGACGGTGTCGAACCTGCGGGCCTTGGGGCGCGTGACACCCTGCGTCTCGAAGCGGGCCTGTGCCTGCATGGCAACGATATTGGACCTCGCACCTCTCCGGTCGAAGCCGGACTCAGCTGGGCGATTCCCGCCAGTCGAAGATCAGGAGGTGTGCGCGCCGGAGCCTTTCCCGGCGCAGAACGAATTTTAAAAGAAATCGAGGAAGGGCCCTCACAGAAGCGAGTTGGCATCCAGCCACTTGGAAAAGCGCCTGTGCGCGCACATGCGCGTCTTCTCGCACCCGACAACACCTTGGCAGGCGAGGTCACCAGCGGAGGCTTTGGACCTACCGTTGGAGCGCCTATTGCCATGGCCTACCTCCCCAGCACGTTCGCGGAAGCCGGAACAACTCTTGAAGCACAGGTTCGAAACAAAGCGCTTCCGGTGACTGTCTGCCGGCTGCCTTTTGTTCCTCATCGCTACCATCAGAAAACGAAGGAGAAATGACGTAATGACTGACCTCAAATTTACCGCCGACCACGAGTGGGCTCGTGTCGACGGAGATATAGCCACCATCGGCATTACCGACTACGCACAGGATCAGCTCGGTGACCTCGTCTACGTGGAACTCCCCGAGACCGGGTTAAGCGTCACCGCCGGACAGGAAGTCGTGGTAATTGAATCAGTCAAGGCGGCAGGTGATATCAAGTCACCTTTTAATGGAACCATCATTGAAGTAAACGAGGCGCTTGGTGACGAGCCGGAAAAAGTCAACGAAGATCCGACCGGGGAGGGTTGGATTTACCGTATTCAGCTCAGTTCCGAGGCAAACCTTGATTCATTTATGGACGAAACAGCGTATCAGAATCTCGTCAGCAGTCTCGACTAAGACTCCACAGGAACAATAACGATGACCCAGGGCCGCCCAACACTGACCGAACTTGAAATGCATGGTGACTTTATCCGTAGACATATTGGACCGTCGGATGCAGATGTCGAACATATGCTGGCCGAACTTGGCTGCACCAGTGTCGACGATCTGATCAACCAGGTTGTTCCCGCCGATATCGTCAGCGAACGCGCGCTCGAACTCGATACTCCCCGCAGCGAGCGAGCTACTAGCACCCATCTCCGTAACATGCGCCACCGCAACCAGGTCTTCGTGTCCATGATCGGTTGCGGATATCACGGCACCGTGATGCCGCCTGTTATCCGAAGAAATGTCTTTGAGAATCCCGATTGGTATACGGCATACACTCCTTATCAAGCTGAAGTCAGCCAGGGGCGTCTTGAAGTTCTGTTGAGTTTTCAGCAGATGATTGGAGATCTGACCGGCATGGAGCTCGCTAATGCATCGCTGCTGGACGAGGCCACGGCTGCGGCAGAAGCGATGAGCATGTGCCGGCGTCTTTCCAAGTCCAAGTCAAACGTGTTCTTTGTAGACCATCGGGTGCATCCCCAGACCCTGGCGGTCATCAAAACCCGAGCGGGATTTATGGGATTCGAGATCCTTGTGGGAGATCCGGAAAAGGAGCTGGGTCGCCGTGAGTGCTTCGGCGTTCTGCTTCAGTACCCCGCCTCGACCGGCGGACTGCACGACCTCAGTAACATCATCAAGGTGGCCCACGACAAAAATGCATTGACCGTTGTGGCGGCAGACATCCTTTCTCTAACCTTAGTCAAACCTCCGGGAGAGATGGGCGCAGATATTGTTATCGGCAGTTCCCAGCGCTTTGGCGTTCCCATGGGTTATGGTGGGCCCCACGCGGCGTTTTTCGCCACGCGTGAGGCACACAAACGCTCGATTCCAGGACGCATTATCGGGGTGTCAAAAGATTCCCAAGGCCGTCCCGCACTTCGCATGGCCCTACAAACCCGTGAACAGCATATCCGCCGGGAGAAAGCCACTAGCAACATCTGTACGGCTCAGGTACTGCTCGCCAACATCTCAACGCTATATGCGATGTATCACGGGCCTGAGGGCCTGCACAGCATTGCCAACCGGGTACATAGACTGACTTGCATTCTCGCGAAGGGCTTGACTCAAATCGGCTACGAAATTGTGGACGCCCATTTTTTCGACACGATCGCGGTACACGTTCCGGGTCTTGCGGGAAAACTCGCTGCCCGTGCGCGCGAATCACGAATTAATCTGCGGGTGATCGATGCAGATCATCTTGGGATCAATCTGGACGAAACCACCAAGCGCGAAAACCTGCTGACGCTCTGGAGGGTATTCGATACCCACGCGCATCACCGCCTCGATATCGACGCCCTGGACAACGAGGTGGAGAGCGCTATCCCGCCTGGCCTTGTGCGCACCACCTCCTATCTCGAACACGAGATCTTCCACCGCTACCACTCTGAAACCGAGATGATGCGCTATATGCGACGGACCGCCAGCAAAGACATCAGCCTCGGCCGCTCCATGATCCCGCTGGGATCCTGCACGATGAAGCTCAACGCCACTTCTGAGCTGCTGCCAATCTCGATTCGGGACTTCACCAACCTGCACCCTTTTGCGCCGCTGGAACAAACCCAAGGTTACCAGCAACTTTTCGAGGAACTCGAAGACATGCTCTGTGAAATCACCGGATTTCACGCAATATCACTTCAGCCCAACGCCGGCTCACAGGGTGAATACGCCGGGCTCCTTTGTATCCGGGCATTTCACGAAGCCAATGGGCAGGGCCACCGCGATGTCTGCCTGATCCCATCCTCCGCACACGGAACCAATCCTGCCAGCGCAGTTATGGCAGGAATGCGGGTGGTGATCGTCGCCTGCGATGAGGATGGAAACGTCGACCTCAACGATCTCCGGGATAAGGCGGCAACCCACCAGGAAGAACTCGCCGCGCTGATGATTACCTACCCATCCACTCATGGCGTCTTCGAGGAGCGTATCCGGGATATCTGCCAGATAGTTCATCACCACGGTGGACAGGTTTACATGGATGGCGCCAATCTCAACGCGTTGGTGGGGATTTGCCGGCCGGCCGAGATTGGTGCAGATGTTGCACACATCAACCTGCACAAGACGTTCGCCATTCCTCACGGGGGAGGCGGACCCGGCATGGGGCCCATTGGCGTGCTATCGCATCTGGCGCCCTTTCTGCCCGATCACGTCTTGGTGGAAGGGGTTAACCCGGCATCAGGAGGTCGAGCGACTATCGGCCAAGTGTCGGCTGCACCCTGGGGTTCTGCCAGCATCCTTCCGATCTCATGGGCCTACATTGCGCTGCTGGGTGCATCGGGACTGCGCCGCGCCACTGAAATCGCGATCTTGAACGCCAATTACGTGGCAAAGCGCCTGAACGCCTACTATCCCGTCGTCTATACAGGGCACCACGGCCTGGTTGCCCACGAGTGTATTGTTGACCTTTCGGCAATCCGAGAATCCTGCGGAATCACCGTCGAAGATGTGGCAAAACGACTCATGGATTACGGATTTCACGCACCCACCATGTCCTGGCCGGTGCCCGATACCTTCATGATTGAGCCGACCGAGAGCGAATCTCGCGATGAACTCGACCGGTTCTGCGACGCCTTGATTTCTATTCGGGAGGAAATCAGGCAGATCGAGTCAGGGAAACAGGACGCTGAAGACAACCTTCTCACGAATGCACCCCATTCCCTTCATCTTCTGACTCAAGGCGGATGGGATCGGCCTTACGCCATCGAAGCCGCCTTTTTCCCCTCCGTTGCTACACGCCGCGACAAGTACTGGCCGCCGGTTGGACGCGTTGATAACGTCCAGGGTGATAAAACATTGGTCTGTAGTTGCCCACCTATTGGTTATTATGAAGAGGAAGCCCCTACACCGTGAGTAAATATGGAAGCACCGGTGCCGAACAGAAGGTCGCCCGCGTCCCTGTTAAGTTCGCCCCGACAGAACGTAGCGAGCGTCTAAAGAAACCCGCCTGGATCCGCGCGCGTTTTCCTGGCACTCCCGAGGTGGCGCGCCTAAAGAAGGTCCTTCGTGAACATGGCTTGAATACGGTTTGCGAGGAAGCGAGTTGCCCCAATCTTGGTGAGTGTTTCGGTAACGGCACCGCGACCTTTATGATTCTAGGTGACGTCTGTACCCGGCGATGTCCCTTCTGTGATGTCGCGCATGGCCGGCCGCAGCCGGTCGATACCGAAGAAGCCGCGCGACTGGCAGAGACGGTTCGGCAGATGGGCTTAAGTTACGTGGTGGTCACCTCGGTGGACCGTGACGATTTGCGCGATGGCGGAGCGCAGCATTTTGCCGAGTGTATCCGCGCGCTCAGATCCGCTTGCCCCGGACTTCAGATTGAGATTCTCACTCCGGATTTTCGCACTCGTACTGAAAAAGCGCTCAATCTCCTGAGTACAGACCTGCCAGATATCTTCAATCACAATCTCGAGACGGTACCCCGCCTGTATAAACGGGTTCGCCCTGGCGCCGACTATCAGCATTCCTTGAATCTTCTCAAGACCTTTGGAGAGCGTTTTTCCAATGTCCCTACCAAGTCCGGGTTGATGCTGGGGCTTGGTGAAAAGATTGAAGAGATTGAGTCTGTCATGCGGGACCTACGACAACATGGTGTAAGCCTGCTGACCTTGGGTCAGTATCTTCAGCCTACCAAGCATCACCTGCCGGTCGAACGCTACCTCTCTCCCACTGAATTCGAAGCACTCGCCAAGAACGGCTACCGGATGGGCTTTTCTCACGTGGCATCGGGGCCCATGGTCCGTTCCTCCTATCATGCCGATCAGCAGGCAAGAGCAGTTAATCAAGCCCCCTAAACCGGACAAAACGGCTTTTTCAGCGGTTTTCACGAACCAATCATCCGGGCCTGTTCCACAGTGAAGGTGAAGCGAATCTGATGTGTAGTCAGTTTTGTGTGACTTTTTTAGCTTTTTGCTTCAAAAACACAGTGATATCGAGTTAAAGTTCAGGTAACACTTGCGGTTTGGGTTTCCATGCACTGCTTTTATTGGAGTGAACCACTGGAAAGCGCAGGTGATCAACAACCTACACTCACCAAGTGAGGGAGGAAATGTAATGAGACAAAAAACGACTGCTGTTCTGTCGGCTGCCGCGTTGGTCCTTGGCATGGCCGGCACTGCGCAGGCAGGTACCCTTGAAGATGTGCAAAGTCGAGGCGTACTCCGCTGCGTAGTCAGCACCGGTATCGCGGGCTTCGCCCAACCAGACGCCAGCGGTGTCTGGGGTGGTTTCGACGTCGACTTCTGTCGCGCTACGGCAGCCGCCGTACTGGGCGACGCAAGCAAGATCGAGGCCGTAACCTCTACCGGTAAAACTCGCTTTACCAAGCTGAACGCCGGTGAAGGCGACGTGCTCTGGCGGAACACCACGATCACGTTCTCGCGTGACGTTAGCGTCAAGCTTCGTTTTCATGGTGTGAACTACTACGATGGTCAGGGCTTCATGGTCAAAAAGAGTCTTGGCGTTAGTAGCGCCAGTGAACTCGACGGCGCCTCCGTCTGTATCCAGACCGGCACCACGACCGAACTCAACTTGGCGGACTACTTCTCGTCCAACAATATGCAGTATGAGCCAGTTGCCATCGAAACCAACGACGAAGCCCGCCAGAACTACGAAGCTGGCCGTTGCGATGTGTACACGACAGACGCCTCTGGTCTTGCTTCCACTCGTTCTGCACTGCCTGACCCCGACGCCCACATGGTGCTCCCCGAGATCATCTCCAAAGAGCCTCTCGGCCCGGCAACCCGGCACGGCGACGACCAGTGGTCGGACATCGTGACCTGGGTTTTGAACGCCACGATTACGGCTGAGGAACTGGGCGTTAACAGCAGCAACGTTAATGCGATGAAAGGCTCCAACAACCCCGAAGTCCGACGCCTGCTGGGCGTTGATGGCAGTCAGGGTTCGGAACTGGGTCTTTCGGATGACTGGGCATACCAGATCATTAGCCAGATCGGTAACTACGGCGAAATCTTTGAGCGCAACATCGGCGTAAATACCCCTCTGGGTATCGCGCGCGGCCTCAACGCCCTGTGGACCGATGGCGGGTTGATCTACTCGCCGCCCTTCCGCTAAGCCGGAAACTGCTGTTTCATGCTGTAACGACACCGGGGGCCCATCGGGCTTCCGGTGTCTCGCAGTGATTGGACTGCGTAACCCCCCCCAATAAACCAAGACCCCGCACCTGCGCAATGACCCAGTCGACACCGAGCGTCCCAAATCCCCTTTTGCAACTTTGGCGCAACAAGGAATCGCGCGGCGTCATCATTCAAATTTTCACGATGTTGGCGGTGTTCGCCCTATTGGCGGCTATTGCCCGCAACGTCGTTATTAATCTCGAGGCGGTCGGCAAGGAATTTAGTTTTGGATTCCTTCTGTGGCCCGCGGCCTACGATATCGGCTTCTCACCGTTTCTTGAATACACCAATCAGTCTACCCACTTGCGTGCTGGGATTGTTGGACTGCTGAACACACTGCTTGTCGCCTTCTGGGGCTGCATCCTAGCGACGGCGCTCGGGTTCGTACTCGGCATCATGAGGCTTTCCAGCAACTGGCTGATCAACAAGGTTTCCTATGTCTATGTAGAATTCATGCGCAATGTCCCGATACTGATCCACATTCTGGCCATTTACGCGATGGTGGTCACGCTGTTGCCTTCGGCCAAAAAAGCAGTCAACGTTGGCGCAGACGCATTTTTTCTTTCCAACAGGGGCTTTTACGTCCCTTCACCGGTTTTCGAAGATGGCGCCACGTTTGTGGGCATCGTCATCCTGATCAGTATTGCGCTGGTCTTCTTCTTTAAGCGCTGGGCACGACGCGGCCAAGACCAAACCGGGAAAATTTACCCTGTTCTGTGGATTTCGATAGGCATTCTCATTGCGCTACCCGGCATCGCCTTTGTCGCAAAGGGTATGCCGATCTCCTGGGATGTGCCAGTACTGAAAGGTTTTAATTTTAAAGGTGGCATGGCTATTAAGCCCGAATTTCTCGCGCTTTGGCTAGGCCTCTCGCTGTACACGGCGTGTTTTATTGGTGAAATTGTCAGGGCGGGAATCGCCGCCGTCAGTCACGGACAGAGTGAAGCCGCTTTCGCGCTCGGCCTGCGGCCGAGCCGCACCCTGCAGCTCATCATTATTCCGCAGGCGATGCGGATTATCGTACCCCCTTTGTGCAGCCAGTATCTCAATCTGACCAAAAACTCGTCCCTCGCTATCGCAATTGGCTATATGGATATCACAGCGACTCTGGGCGGAATCAGCCTAATGCAGACGGGAAAGGAAATGGAGACTATGCTGATTGTCATGGGGGTCTATCTGGTGATCTCTCTGCTGATCTCAGCATTTATGAACTGGTTTAATCACCGTATCAAGCTTACTGAGCGCTGAGGACGCCGCATGTCAGACAGATCTGCACCTTCGCATTACGTTCCCGGCACTCACCCCGATCTCCCGCCGCCGGTGCGCACCACCGGTATTGTCGGATGGGTCCGAGGCAACCTGCTGTCCTCACCGCTCAATGTGGCTCTGACGCTGCTGTCCATCTGGCTCTTATGGACGATCCTGCCACCGGCGATCCACTGGCTTTTCACCGAAGCGGTCTGGTCCGCGCAGGACAGAAAAGAATGCTGGGCATTGATGGATGCACCGCGGGACGGCGCGTGCTGGGCATTCATCCGGGGCAGTTTCGAGCTTTTTGTCTATGGCTGGTATCCTGAACCCGAGCGGTGGCGTGTCAATCTGACTTTCATCTTGTTTATCGCAGCGATTGTTGGCGGCCTGCGGGAAAATATTCCAGGCAAGAAATACTGGCTTATCTTCGCTGCCGCCTACCCCTTCATTGCTGCCTGGCTTTTATTGGGTGGATTTGGACTTGAGCCGGTAAGTACCAACAAACTGGGCGGGATTTTGCTGACCCTGGTGGTTGCCGTAACAGGAATTTCGTTCTCACTGCCGATAGGTATCGCGCTGGCGCTCGGACGACGCTCCAACCTCCCCGCACTGCGTGGTGTCTGTGTCATCTTTATTGAATTCATCCGTGGCGTTCCACTGATCACCCTTCTTTTCGTGGCGTCAACGATGCTGACCTATTTCCTACCTCCGGGATCGACTTTTGATCTTTTGATGCGGGTGTTAATCATGGTCACACTCTTCGCTTCCGCCTACATTGCCGAGGTGGTCCGTGGCGGGCTGCAGGGTCTTTCCACGGGGCAATACGAAGCCGCTGATTCCTTAGGGCTCAGTTACTGGAAAGCCCATCGCCTTATTATCCTGCCGCAGGCGCTTAAGATTTCGATCCCGGGTATCGTCAATACCTTCATCGGTTCCTACAAGGACTCCGTGTTGGTTCTGATTATCGGCATGATGGACATCCTCGGCCTTGGCAGAGCTCGACTGAATGACCCCGACTGGCTTGGCCTTGCACCCGAACTTTATATTTTTATCTCGCTGTTTTTCTTCATTAGTTGCTTTTCGATGTCACGTTACTCGTTGAATCTCGAAAAGAAACTGCACACGGGTCACTAGACATAGCCCCAACCAGACGGACTCAAATCATGAACCAAGAAACGACGTCAGCCTCTACCGAGTCGCGGCTGAACCCCTCTGATGAAAAAGTCATTTCAATAGAAGGCATGCATAAATGGTTTGGCGACTTCCATGTCCTGAAAGACATCAATCTTCAAGTTGCCCGCTCTGAGCGCATTGTCATCTGCGGACCCTCTGGCTCGGGAAAGTCCACCCTGATTCGATGCATCAACCGCCTTGAAGAACACCAACAGGGCTCCATTGTTGTCGATGGAACTGAACTTACCCAGGATCTCAAAAATATCGAGATCATTCGCTCTGAGGTCGGTATGGTTTTCCAGCAGTTCAACCTCTTTCCCCACCTCACGGTGCTCGAGAACGTTACGCTCGCGCCGATCTGGGTACGCAAGCTCCCAAGAGACGAGGCCCAGGAACAGGCGATGCAATACCTGGAGCGGGTGAAGATTCCCGAGCAGGCCGCGAAGTACCCGGGTCAGCTATCCGGTGGCCAGCAGCAGCGTGTCGCGATCGCTCGGTCCCTGTGTATGAATCCCCGAATCATGCTGTTTGATGAACCGACCTCTGCGCTTGATCCCGAAATGATCAAGGAGGTTCTCGATGTGATGATCGAACTCGCCGAGAGCGGCATGACGATGCTTGTGGTGACCCATGAAATGGGCTTTGCAACGGCCGTTGCCGACCGGGTCATCTTCATGGACGGCGGTGAGATTATCGAGGAAAAACCACCCGTGGAGTTCTTCGAACGTCCGGAGCATGAGCGAACTAAACTCTTCCTGAGTCAGATTCTGCACCACTAGGTTCCGAACGCTTCCCTACCCCGCGCTTCCTAGCCCGGACATTCTCCCGTACGAACGGTCTCTGCATCCAGTCGACTATGGAGTAGGCTGTTTCGTGGAAAATGCGCCAGCAGAAACTCCATCTGGTCGGCCAGTATGCGGCGGCCCGACAGGTAGATGTACTCGGCATGCGTCGGTACAAAAGGCACCGCGAGCAGTTGCATTCCCGCCTCTTCAGGCAGACGGTTACCTTTGTGGTGATTACACCGCTTGCAGGCGGTCACGACATTCTGCCAAATATCCCGGCCGCCCTTACTCAGGGGCTCTACGTGATCACGTGAAAGATCGGCGTTGCAAAACTGATCACCGCAATACAAACAAAGGTTTGCGTCACGTCGAAAAAGAGTAGTGTTGTTGAGTGGCGGAGCATAAGCTGGGAGGCGCTTTAGATGGGCTCGGGACTGTCCGGCGGTACATAGAATCGAGTGGATTGCCAGTGTACTTTGCTCACCCGAGCGGGCGTTGATGCCACCGCGCACGTGATAGAGCACGGAGCCCATTGGGTAGAGAACCTGCTCGAGGCAGTGAAGCCGGACTGCATCCTCGAAGCCAATCCATTCAACTGGCATTCCAGATACGTCGGTTCGTAACACCCTAAGGCTTGCGTCGATCATTGCTCCTCCAGACCGGATGGGCCTTACTGTGCGTCAATTTACCGCTTTGATCAACCACTACCGCAAGCCGTGGCCGTACCGCTTCGCCCTGATCGCTTTCTGGCAAATCAGTGGCAACTGAGTAACGAAGGATGGTCGCAATATTCCCCCAGGGATTAATGGAATTTTGGCTCAGGACTGCTGAGGCGCGGTACCGGGGCCTCGTCGATCGGGAGGTGAATCACTGCAGCAACCAATCCAAGCAGTATGCCCGCCTGCCACATAAGATCATAGGAGCCGGTCAGATCATAGATGTATCCCCCCATCCATACTCCGATAAAGCTTCCGATCTGATGACTTAAAAATACAAAGCCATAAAGGGTTGCCATGTAACGAATACCAAACACCTGGGCCACCAGGCCGGCAGTAAGCGGCACGGTAGAGAGCCAGAGGATTCCCATACTGGCCGCAAAAAGATAGATCACCTCAGTGGTCTTGGGCGACAGCAGGAAGATAGTCAGCACTAAAGCCCTTAATGCGTAGATACCGCTAAGCCCGAGCTTTTTACTGAACCGCTGCCCGAAGGCGCCGGAGAGTAGGGAACCGAATATGTTGAATATCCCAATCAGGGAAATCGCTAACGCCCCGACCATCGGCGCCAGTTCAAGATCGGCAACATAAATCGGAAGATGGACAGTGATAAATGCTACGTGAAACCCACAGACAAAAAATCCTGCGGTCAACAACATAAATCCTCGGTGCCCGAAAGCTTCACGAATGGCGCCGAAGCTATCAGTATGCACCACGTTCTCGTTACGGACGCGTGGGTCACTTGGGAGCGTAAATGCCAGCGGCACGATGAGACAGACGGAAACAGCAGTGACAATTAGGGCTATCGGCCAACCGTACCCGCTGATCATTCCTTGTGTAATCGGTGAGTACAGCACCTGCCCTACCGAGCCAGCTGCGGTACAAAGACCGATCACAAAAGTACGCCGCTCGACTCCAACAACCCTGAGCATCGCCGCTGTAGCGAGTGAAAACGCAGTAAACGCCACCCCTGTTCCCACCAGAACACCACCCGTGAGATGGAGTCCCACAGCGGTATCCACTATCGTCACACCGAAGGTCCCTACAGCATAGACAAGGGCGCCACCACTAATTACCCACACCGGCCCGTAGCGATCCGCCAATATTCCTGCAATGGGGAGGCACAGCCCCCAGAAAAGGTTTTGTAGTGCCATCGCCAGAGCGTAGGTCTCTCGCGACCAGCCAAGAGCTTCGGTGATCGGCCCAAGATAGAGGCCATAACTTGATCGCGCTCCAAATCCAATGAGCGAAATCAGGCAGCCTCCAAGCAGCACCACCATTGGCGTCTGCCATCGCTTCATTGTCAATCGATAATCGGTAGATTCCATTAGTTAGTATCGGTACGAACCTAATTTTTATTCTAGTGTCTAACCAAGATCATACCTGTCGTTAGCCTATTCAGTCATTACTCAAGCGCGACGATATAATCAATCTCTACTGCTTGAATCAGCGCTACCAATACCACTAATTCACAATGGAAACTTTCCCGATTGACTATCCCAGAGTTGTAGAGACCTTTGAGTTTCTTCAAGACTGGGATGCGCGCTATCACTTCATTACCGAGCTTGGGGAAAAACTTGAGTCTTATCCCGACGAGGAACGCATAGATCTTTATCTCGTCCCAGAGTGCATGAGCACTGTGTACATCCGGGCTATCCGTGGCACTGAAGGTATCTTCACTTTTCGGGGTGACTGTGACACCTCAACCGTGAAAGGCGTAGTCGCAATTCTGCTCGCGATGTTCAATGGGAAAACTGCGCAGGAAATAGAGGAGTTCGACGCAGATGCAGAGTTCGAGAAACTTGGCCTCTTTGAGCACCTGAGCCCCAGTCGTCATGTCGGTGTTTACGCTATGGTGCAGCGGGTCAAGCGCCAAGTCAGCGCTATCGAACCGACTCAAAATTAGCCACCTGCACGGGTTTCTCGAGCCCGACACCGAACCTCCAGCTTCTCAACACGTATGCTCCCAGTCCGCCTGAGTCCGCTGGATGTGTCCGATCAGATTACTGATAATAATGACCGGGCTTATCCCGGTCTTAAGGCGCCTGGAGGCTCCTAAGAGGTATCGGATGCATCGTCAACACAGGGCACGGGACTGATGGGTAAATACCTTACTGACCAACAGGTTCAAGCTTTTCGCGAGCATGGCTTCCTGGCACCCTTCCCCGTCGCAACACCTGAGTTAGCCAGGGACATGCGCTCCAGGCTCGAATCACATGAGAAGTCTCAAGGGGGAGTCTTACGGGGATCGCACCGGTTTAAGAATCATTTGCTTTTTAGGTGGTTATCAGACTTCATTCGCGCGCCAAAGATCCTGGACGCAGTAGAAGACCTTATCGGACCGGATATTCTCGTCTGGTCAACTGACTGGTGGATCAAAGAACCGCGCTCACCGCAATTTGTATCTTGGCATCAGGATAGCCAGTATTGGGGTCTAGAGACCGATAAACTCGTGACCGTGTGGGTAGCACTCTCGCCCTCTACAGAGCGAAGTGGCTGCATGCGGGTTTTACCAGGCAGTCACACCGGTCCCAGTCTGTTGCACAAAGAAACCTATCACGATGACAACATGCTGACGCGGGGTCAACAGATCACCGGAATAGACGAGGGACGTGCCGTAAACCTTGAGGTCGACACTGGAGAAGCAACCGTGTTTGCCTATCGGATCGCTCACGCATCTCATCCGAATCAGACGGATGATCGGCGAATTGGCCTCGCCATTCGTTACATTCCGCCGGATACTCAACAAGCCTATTCAAATCAGGACAGTGCTGTACTGGTTCGCGGCATTGACCGCATCGGAAACTTCAAGTCAGAACCCGAGCCCCGTTACGACTTCGACCCGGTTACTGTCGAATTCCACCGGGAGTCCGAGGAAATCCGGAGGCAGATTCTGTATCACGGCACCGACTGGAAAACCCACAGAACCTGAAACTTGCGACAGACCCCCTCGCCTAAGTTGCCTACTTGACCCAGCGGCATCAGCGTCAACTGAACCCCCGTTCAATCACCAAGCCAGACCGGGGAGCTAGTAGTTGATCGAGTCCGCGGTCGGCAGTTCCCCCCGCTTGCGCCGCTCCACGAGGGTGTCCAGCCAGTCCGGGTCCATCTCCGGGACAGACGACAGCAGCAACTCCGTGTAGGCTTCGTGTGGAGGAGAAAGAATCTCGGCCTTGGCGCCCTGCTCGACCACCTGGCCCTGGTACATAACCACGATACTGTCGGCAATAGCCTTTACCGTAGCGAGATCGTGAGTGATGAAAAGATAGGACACCCCCAGCTGGTTTTGCAGGTTCTGTAGTAATTCCAGGATGCCTTCCGCAACCAACTGATCAAGCGCCGAGGTGACCTCATCACAGATGATGAGATCAGGTTCCGCTGCCAGCGCCCGGGCAATACAGATCCGTTGCTTCTCGCCCCCCGAGAGCTGTGCCGGGTAGCGGTCCACGTAATCTGTCGGCAGCTCGATCTGTTCGAGAAGCCGGTTGACCGCCGCTGATTTTTCTGCACCTTTAAGGCCTAGATAAAACTCTAGCGGCCTACCGATGATCTCAAAAATTTTTTGCCGGGGGTTCAATGCAACATCCGGCATCTGGTAGATCATCTGGATCGAGCGCAACTGTTCGCGACCACGGTTGGCGAGCGCCGGACTCAGCACCTCGCCGCGAAAACGGACACCTCCCTCAAAGGGTGGCAACAGCCCGGTGATCACCCGCGCGAGGGTGCTCTTGCCGCTCCCTGACTCGCCCACCACCGCAACTGTTTTGCCTTTCTGCACCCGGACCGAAATATCCTTTAGTACCGTCTCCTCGGCCCGCGGATAGCGCGCGCTCACGCCTGATACCTCTAGCACGGTGTCATCCTTCCCGGAGGCACCTTTCTCCTCGCGGAGCGAGCGAACCGCCAGCAGACGGCGGGTGTAGTCCTGTTGGGGGTTTTCCAGAAGATCACGCGCATTGCCCTCCTCAACCAGATCGCCGTAACGCAATACCATGATGCGGTCTGCAAGCTGTGCGACAACGGCAAGGTCATGGGTGATGTAGATGGCAGCGACACCTCTCGCTCTAACAGCTTCTTTGATAGTTGAGAGCACTTCTATCTGGGTGGTGACATCGAGCGCAGTGGTCGGCTCATCAAAGACAATAAGGCGCGGATCACAGCCCATCGCCATCGCAGTCATGGCGCGCTGCAGTTGACCACCAGAGACCTGATGGGGAAAACGGTTGCCAATGTGGTCCGGATCAGGAAGGTCCAGCTGCCGGTAGAGGTCCTGGCCCCGGCGTACGGCCTCATCGCTGCGCAACTTGCCGTGTTGAACCGGAGCTTCGACAAATTGGTCGATCAGGCGGTGGGCGGGATTGAAGGCCGCTGCTGCGCTTTGCGCGACATAAGACACGCTGTTTCCACGAATTTCCCGAAGACGTGAGGGCGATCCCCCCACAAGCTCCTCGCCTTCCAACTTGATCGACCCGGAAACAATCCGGCAACCGGGCTTGGTATACCCCATGCCCGCAAGGCCAAATGTCGATTTGCCTGCCCCGGACTCACCAATCAGACCGATGATCTCCCCTTTGTGTAATCCCATGCTGAGGCCATTTACGATCGGCCTCCAATCGCCGTCGATATCAGCCTCGATGATGAGATCGCGTATGTCCAGTAACAATTCACTCACAGGAAACTCCTCTTCAAGGTTTTGCACCCACTTTGGCTTGGATTCCGGGCGCCAGACAGTCGACACCTACATAGAGACTCTTTAGTTCTGATATAAGCCAACCCCAGAGAGTACCCTATTCGCCATTATCGACAAAATTTTCCCCCAAGCGCTAAATTACTAAATGAGATCTAAGGAGAGTTTTCTATGACTGCTTACCTGCCGACGCTTTTAGACGAGGTTTCACGGCTATGCCGGGACAGTAATACGACAGCATTCCAGGCTCTTTCTATCCAACTCGATAATGTGCCCAGAACCAAGACTGAGAAAGCTCCCTCAAACTGTCCCACAGTAGATACATGCCTCGAGGACGCCCTTGCGGCGATTCCACCCGATCATGGGCTTCACGCTAGCGCATCCGTTGCGGCTGTTCGTGCTCCCTGGCAGGAGGCCAGCCGAGGTGTGCCGGAGTTTTTCGCAGGAGGTTATGCCTACGCCAGTCTGGTAGATGAAGCACCACCAGCGAGTGATAGCCCTGTCCGTATGGGCCTACTACTGCAGCGTGCCGAAATTGCTTATCCGGGCCACGCGCACGATGCCGAAGAGTTTTATTTTATTTTAAGCGGTGAGGCGCACTGGCACGTAGACGCGCAGAAGTTCACCGCCCGGCCGGGTGACCTCATCCACCACACGCCCTGCGCAATCCATGCGATGGAAACCACTGATGCGCCCCTGCTGGCGTTATGGGTCTGGCGTGGAGAACTTACGGGGCGTTTCTGGTATGAAAGCGCTCCCGATGTGGACTGTCCGGCGCCTCCAGGGGTATATGCAGATCGGCCGTAAAAGTACTTGCTATTGATCAGACCTCACCGTCGTGTAGACGGGTCAATGGTAGCGCTGAAAATCCCCAGTGCGATATACGTCAAGCCTCCCACGGCCTGGGGCCAGCGGTAGCCCCCGGCTCGACCCTTGAGATATTTTGTAACTGCACCCGCCGCAAGGGCAAAAAGTGTATCGGTCAACAAAACTACCCCGATCAGTATCACACCCAGAAGCAAAAACTGCAGGGCGGGATTGCCTCGTGCGGGATCTACAAACTGGGGAAAAAAGGCGAGAAAGAAAATCCCCACCTTGGGATTCAGGACGTTCACCATCACCGCCTGCATGAAGACCCGCCGCGTCTCTCGTGGGAACTGCCCCGGGCGGGCCTCCCGTCGAACCCTCCGCCGGATCAGAAGATACACTCCCAGAGCAATCAGATAGGCCGCGCCCGCATATTTGACGAACTGGAAAACGACGAGCGACGACGCAATAACCACCGTCAAACCAAAGACCGCCAGTAGGACATGCACAAACGTCCCCGCGGCAATCCCCAGCACTGCCATAAAGCCTGAGCGGGTGCCTTGGGCGATACTGGTCGCCATGATATAAAAGATGCCAGGCCCCGGAGCGACCCCCAGAATAATTACCGCACCGAGAAAAACGCCAAATTGTGGCCAGGGCGGAAGTAGCTCAACCACCCGTCAATGGCGCCATCACCACCATCTCGCTACCATCCGCAAGCACGGTCCCGGCTCTTTTGGCCCTGGACACTGCCTGACCATCAACAGACACCAGTCCCACCTGATCAAGCGGAATACCCAGTAACCCGATCGCATCGTCAACGCTAGCACCCTCAGGTAACTCGGCGGCGTCAACCGAGCAAAAATCGATGAGATGCCCGGTCACCCGAACCTTGATTTGCATCGACGTCTAGATAAGACCCAGCCGACCAAGGGTATCCTCAGTTGGTTCACCTGCCTCGTTCCAGCCTCTTAAGTCGTAGTACTCCGGCAACATCCGGTCAAGTTCATTCACGCGGCCCTTGGCGGTACCACTTGGCGCCGGGTCCTTAAGCAGTCGCTCGGGCAGCGTATCGTCCGCCCGGGTTAGACCCGCTGCGAGGTTGAACATCCGCTCGAGATTCCAGATTCGCTCTCCGCTTTGTATGAGGCGCTCTGCTGTCCAATCACCCTCGCTGTCCGCATCAAGCTGTGCGGCAAACTCCGGTGCACCCCAAGCGCCCATAGTAAACATACACAGACCGCTGGAATCTACCGCAGCTGTCCAGTCCTGAGAGCTTTTACAAGGCTCAGCTTTGCCTTCCCCGGTCTGGTCGTCCATATCTACGTCAAAAGTGTCATGCTTTAAATGACAGGCTCCCCGGTTTCCAGTAGCGTAACCTAGGCCCATACCCTGCAGTGCTCTTGAATCATAGCCGGCAAACTCCTGGCCTTTGACCGTCATTGACAATTCCGGATGGCCGTACTTCTCACACATCCGCCGTGATCCCATACCCAGAATCTCGCCGAACCCTTCCTGCTTGCCGGTTTTCTCCGCCATGATCGTCAACGCTTCTGCGTTACCAAAGTTAAGTTCAACGCCATCCGTATCGTCGGTTGTAATGACGCCCATTTCGTAAAGTTCCATTGCCGCTGCCAGGGTCACGCCAAAAGAAATGGGATCGACACCGTGCTCGTTCATCAAATATCCAGCAAAGGTACAGGCGTCGATATCATCAACTCCCACCACTGGTCCGAAAGCAAAAGCCGTTTCGTATTCCAACCCACCAGAGGCGTGCCAATATTCTTTGCGGTTCTGGATCGTAAAATGATCTTCCCTGATATGCGCGATCCGACCACAAGCGATGGTACAGCCGAAGCAGGCTTTATTGGTCAGCAGATTTGTATGGCCGGTCTCATCAGTCTTGAGCATGGATTTGGCATCAATCTTGTCAGAACCATCAAACTGGACCTGCTGGAAATTGTTGGTCGGCAAAGCTCCAAACTCCTGCATGGTATCCATCATGGCGTTGGTGCCATACTTCGTCAGGCCACCGGTACTCTTGGCCAGAAGATTCTTCATCTCGTCAGTGACCTCCATGAACCGCTTGGGATCTTTGACACGCACTCCGCCAGTGCCCCGAATCGCGATCGCCTTGAGATTCTTTGAGCCCATGACCGTACCAACACCCGACCGACCGGCGGCCCGATGCAGGTCGTTTACCACCGCTGCATAACGCACGCCGCGCTCGCCCGCGACGCCGATCGTTGCGATCTTAAGCATAGGGTTATGGTGCTGTTTTTTGATCCACGCATCGGTCTCCCAAACCGTCTTACCCCAGATCTTGTCTGCACTCACTAGACTAATCTCGTCTCCCTCAATAAGCAGATACACAGGCTTTTCTGAACGGCCCTCGATCAGCAGTAGATCAAAACCGGCGTACTTGAGCTCCGCACCGAACTTGCCGCCGCTGTTAGAGCAGGCGATTGCACCAGTGAGCGGCCCCTTGGTCACCACGGCATAGCGTCCACTGGTCGATGCGTTGGTTCCGGTGAGTGGTCCGGTCGCGAAAATCAGCGCATTGTCGGGACTCATCGCATCTGCTTTGGGGTCCATGTTCTCCCAGAGATACTTGGTGGCGAGACCGCGCTCACCAATATAGTCATTCGCCCATTCCATGTTGAGGGGCTCGGGCGTCAATTCCCCTGAGGTCAGGTTTATCCGAAGTATTTTTCCCTGCCAGCTCATGATGCACCCCCTTGTGCAGCCTGTTGCGCGGACGCCTGCATACGACTAACACCCGAGGCCCCTGCATCCACATAGGTGATCGCATCGGTAGGACAAGCCGAGGCACACTTCGGATCACCACCGCAAAAATCACATTTATCGACTTTACCACTGGCCGGATTGAATTCGATCGTGCCGAAAGGGCACGCGGTAACACAGGCCTTACAGCCCACGCACGCTTCAGGGCTCACTAGTTTTGCGCCAAGCTGGGTATCAACGGATATTGCCGCTGTCGGGCAAGCTTTCATACACCAGGCTTCGACGCACTGGGTGCAGGTATACGGCACGGACGTGCGGCCGTGCTCAAACTCAAAAACCCGGATGCGCGACCGCGCAGGGTTGAATTCCCCTTCGTGCTCGAAACTACAAGCCATTTCGCACTGCAAGCACCCAGTACAAAGACTGGGTTCGATGTGAAGCATCCGATGCATTACCCGATTCTCCTGCGCATAATTTGAACGTTGTTATCCCACACTGTACCAAAAATTTTTTCGCTGTGACACCGTCTCTCCCTGCACAACTCTATAATCGGGGCACAAGGGAAATACCTTGATATAACTGAGTCAATCACTGATCACCTTTTGGGAACCTTCAGATGAATGCTTTGCTCTCGCGCCTTCGCGGCATTCTCGATGATCGAGGCATCATTACCGACCAAGCCCAGGCCGAGCCTTATCTTGAGGAACGTCGTGGGCGCTTCCGGAGTGAATCAGGCGTTATCGTCCGGCCTCGTGACGCGACGGAACTTCAGACGGTAGTAAGGGCCTGCCTCTCAGAAAAGACCTCTCTCGTTCCGCAAGGAGGAAATACCGGCCTCTGTGGAGGCGCGGTGGCCGAATCCGATCAGGTCATTCTCAGTCTTGAACGGCTGAATCAGGTTCGGAACCTCGATCCGGCCAACAACACGATTACGGTCGAGGCGGGTTGCATCCTCGCAGACCTTCAGACACGGGCTCGTGAGGCGCACCGATTCTTCCCGCTTAGTCTCGCTGCAGAGGGTAGTTGCCAGATCGGTGGCAATCTCGCCACCAATGCCGGAGGTATCAATGTTCTGCGCTATGGCAATGCCAGGGAGCAGGTTCTGGGTGTTGAGGCCGTGATGCCCAATGGCGAACTGCTTTCAGACCTTCACGGCCTTCGAAAAAACAACACCGGTTACGACCTCAAGCAGTTGCTTATCGGATCAGAAGGAACGCTGGGAATCATTACCGCGGCGACCCTTAAGCTCTATCCTTACCCCGATCAAAGTACTACTGCGCTGGTCGCCCTTCGGGATCTTGCCGCCAGCATATCGTTTCTGGAACGAGCCCAATCGGATAGCGGCGGGACCCTGTGCAGTTTCGAACTGATGCCGCGGATCGGTCTGGACTTTGCCTGTCGGCATGTCGCGGGGTGCTCCGACCCCATGGCGACCCCACATGAGTGGTATGTACTGCTGTCGCTTCAGGCCAGTGGCGACGCCATCGACGTTGAACTCCTGCTTTCGCGGATTCTTGAGACGGCGTTTGAGGCTGGCGAGATCAGAGACGCTGTTATTGCATCAAGTGAACAGCAGGCGCAGAGCCTCTGGAAACTTCGTGAGGGACTGGTCGATGGTCAACGGTTTGAAGGCGCGAGCATCAAGCATGACGTCTCGGTTCCCGTCTCAAAAGTTCCTGAATTTATTGATCGTGCCTGTGCGACTGTCGTTCGGCGGATACCCGGTATCAGGCCGTGCCCCTTTGGTCATGTGGGAGACGGCAATATTCACTTCAATCTGTCGCAGCCCGTTGAGATGGATGGCCAATCCTTTCTTGCACTGTGGGAAGAAGTTAACCGCCTGGTACATGATCAAGTATCTGATCTCGGTGGCTCTTTCAGTGCTGAACATGGGATAGGCCTCTCCAAGATCAGCGAGATGCATCGATACAAAGACCCTACCTCGTTGGAGATTATGGTCGCTATTAAACGTGCGCTCGACCCCGACAATTTGTTCAACCCTGGAAAAGTGATTTCGATTCCCGATGCCAATTCTCGTTGAGCCACTGATTCCCGATCCATTTCCCACGGCGCCAACTAGGGTTGTCGTCATAGGCGGAGGCATCATCGGTGTCAGCGCAGCACTTACCCTGGCTGAAAGAGGTATAGCGGTCACGCTCTGTGAGAAAGGTGAAATTGGTGGGGAGCAGTCCTCCCGTAACTGGGGTTGGTGCCGCCAACAGGGCCGGGATCCTCGTGAGATCCCCCTCGTGATTGAATCGCTCAAAAGATGGGGCGCAATGAATGAACGCGTTGGCGCCGATATCGGGTTCAAACGCTGCGGTACTTTGTACCTCGCCGAGTCCGAGGCCAACCTGGCAAGACATGCCCAATGGCTCAAATTCGCGGAACCCTTCGGTATAGATACGAGCCTGATTACTGCAGCAGAAGTCGCCCGGCATCTTCCAGGCAGTTCTCGGGACTGGCATGGCGCACTCTATTGCCCCACGGACGGCAAGGCTGAGCCCTTTATCGCCGCTCCAACAATTGCGCGGTGCGCCCAGAGCAAAGGCGCGGTAATCCTAACTCAGACTGCAGCGCTCGGCCTGGATGTCAGCGCTGGACGCGTTTCTGGCGTGCTCACCGAAAACGGGTTGATCCGCGCTGACGCCGTGCTCCTGGCGGCGGGTGCATGGTCACGACTATTCTGTACACACGAAAAATTAGTGCTACCACAACTCAAAGTCCGTTCCTCTGTCCTGCGGACTGCTCCTTTGACCGGCCACCTCAACGCTTGTATCAGTGCCCCGGATTTTTCCATCCGACCCCGCGCTGACGGTGGCTATACCGTCGCTGGGGGTTCCAACAGTCCAATCTCTTTTGAACTGACCCCTGACGCCTTCAGCTTTCTGGGCTTATTTGCAAAGCTTGCGTGGATGGCCAAAGCGCATCTGCGGCCGCGGGTCGGGAGCACTTTTGCCGAAGCATGGCGCCACCAGAGCCAGGCCACCGCCGGCACTGGCGAGCCTTTCACTACCCACCGCATACTGGATCCTGTGCCGATTCAAAGCTCACTCGATGCCGTCCGAGCGGGCCTCGTCAGGGATTTTCCGGTCTTTCGCGGAGTTGAGGTGGCCCAGCAGTGGGCCGGGATGATTGATGTCACCCCCGATGCCGTACCGGTTATCTCACAGGTAAATCAGCAGCCCGGGTTTTTTGTCGCCACCGGATTTTCTGGACACGGATTCGGCATCGGACCCGCCGCCGGAGAGTTCGCTGCAGATCTCCTCATGAATGAAACGCCGTTGGTAGATCCCGAACCTTTTCGCTTCTCAAGGTTCAGCGACGGCTCCCCCGTCAATCCAATCATCGGAATCTAAGACCCTTTCTTGGCTGGGTCTCCACCTCCCCCGGGCAGGCGAATCTCACTCGCGGAATTTGTTAATCTCTTCACCATGAAATCGTGCCACCCGGTCCATCGGAGGCAGTGACTCTTCATAGAAAAACGCCGGTAAGTCATCATCGGTATCTTTGAACCCGGCCGCGCGGTTGAACTCGTGCTCCAAGTCCAGCGTCTCGCTCCCGAGGTCCCGATAGAAAGAGATCGGAAGATCGGTCCCAAGCGCGTTATTAATAGCGTCGATGATGAATTCCACATTGGTATCGGTAACGCCACG
>JBMUHF010000155.1:0-5218 GCA_050302555.1 Arenicellales bacterium
GCTGAGCACAATCCGCGGCTTAATGCGATCGTTCTCGATCTGGGTGAAGAGGCGCTGGCGGATGCGCGCGCGGCGGATACGCAGCTGGCGGCGGGTGAGGCCACAGGACCCCTCCACGGGGTGCCGGTGACGGTCAAGTCCAACATTGATGTTAAAGGTCAGCCGACACCTAACGGCCTTCCTGCTCTTGAAAACCTGATTGCGCCCGATGACTCACCGGTAACCGCCAATCTCAAAAAGGCTGGGGCTATCATTATCGGGCGCACCAATACGCCCGAGTTGTCGATGCGGCTGACCACTGACAATCCGCTGCACGGCAGAACGCGCAATCCCTGGGATGATAATGCCAGCCCCGGCGGATCCTCCGGCGGCGCGTCATCCGCGGCCGCCGCGGGGTTCGGTCCGATTCATCATGGCAATGACATCGGCGGGTCGCTGCGTTGCCCAGCATTCAACTGCGGCCTCTCCACCGTCAAGCCGACCTTTGGCCGGGTGCCGGCGTTTGTGCCTTCGGCAACAGAAGAACGGGGCATCCTGTCACAGCTGATCTCGGTGCAGGGTGCTATTTGCCGTGAGGTGCGCGATGTGCGTCTTGCGTTGGGTGTGATGTCCGGTGCCGATGCGCGGGATCCTTTCTGGATGCCGGCGCCCTTTCTAGGTTGGCCCGTTGAGCCCGGACCGATCCGGGTGGGCGTCACGACCGAATCTTATGGTCATCCGTTGCATCCCGAAATTTCACAGGCAATCGATCGTGCCGCAGGCTATTTATCGGACGCAGGTTATGCGGTCGAAGCGACGACTACGCCTTCGGTTGATGATTGTGCGAAGGCCTGGTTCAGGTACCTTGGCGCGGAACTCGAGGCCTTTTTGATGCCGCTGGCCCGCGAGCATGGCAGTGAGACCATTCAGCAAATTTTCGAGTGGTACTTCGAGATGGGTGAGAACGCAGATCCTGTGGATTATCGCTTGGGCGTCAAGAATCGCTTAGCGATGACGCGCCAATGGAACGAGTTTCTGCAGGATACCCCGCTGGTGCTCGCGCCTTATTTTCTGCAGCCGACGCCAGACTGGGACTGTGATCAGAAAAGCCTCGCCGGTATCCGGGATCTTTTCAACTCGGCGATTTACAGCACCGGTATCAACTGGGTCAGTCTGCCGGCCGGGGTAACGCCCATCGGGATGATCGAAGGCCGCCCAGCGGGTGTGCAGATTATCGGCCGCCGCTACCGCGAAGACATGGTGCTCGACGCGATGGAAGTGATCGAATCGCACGTTGGGGTGCTGACGCAGGAGTTGTGGAAAAGGCAGAGCCAGACCTAAGCGCACTCAGTTTGTCGCATCGACTGGAGCTTCGATACGGCGGGTGTTGAAGTTTGCGGGCGCGGTAAACTCGATCAGTTCGAGGTCGTCTGAGCAGGCGAGTTCATCGTGGACGATCCCTGCCGGCTGAAGACAACTGTCTCCTTCGCGGAAAGTGAACTCCCCCTGGCCTTCATAGGTAAAGCGGATCCAGCCCTTGAGGACGTAGATCATCTGGAACTCAAGGTCGTGCACGTGGGGCCCAGTGTGTGGAAACTCAGTTACCGGTTTTTTTACCCGGATCACATGGGCGTTGTAGGCGCCACCAGTGGCTTCACTGATCCCAAGATCCCGGTACTCAAAAAATTTGCGCAGGCCCTGGGTCCACTTGGCACCCGTAGCGTTTGTGGTGCAGAACTTCTGTTCAGGTGCTTTCATAAATTCTCCGGCTGGATAGTGGCTCTAATCGGGACCTGACCGCGCCCGCGAACCGGTGCTGATCCCTAAGCATATCTTTAAGGCCCTGATCGGTCGACTGCAGCGGTTTGTGGGATAACCGTCTGAATTCAATAGAATTTAAATCCACGGGCAGGGTTGAAAAGATCGGTCACCGACCGCATCTTAAAAATATGGAAAAAGATCAGAATCTCTCAAACCCGCAGCAGGGTACGCCCCCGGTTCCGCCTCAGGCCATGCTTCTTCGCGAGGCCGTTATGACCGCGTACTCAATTACCGGGAACCTTTCTGCGGCCACCGCCCTTTGTTCAAGCTTGGTTGATGAAGATCTGCCGGGAGAGCAGCAGGCCTCGGCCGTGTTGAACCGGCTGCATCAGATTGCCATGAGCCGGCCCAAACACTGAACTGCTGTCAGCGGATCATGTAGACCTTTTTCAGGGTCTTCGTGACCCGACAGCTGCCGGACCATCCGGCGGGGAAAAAGGCTGCGGTGCTGGGCCCGATGAGGGTGACTTTGCCGTTATCGTGCTCATACTGCGCTTCGCCTTCGAGAAAGTGGCAGAATTCATCGCGCGTGACTTCACAGCGCCAGAGGCCTGGGGTGCATTCCCAATAGCCGCACTCTGAACTCCCCCCCTCACCTTTGTGCAACAGTGCGCCCTGGGTGTGTGAGTCACCCTCGAGCATCTTGTCGGGAGCGCCCCAGTCTGTGAGACCGGTTTGCTCAAGCGGGTTTCGCAATACGGCAATCTTCATTTTTATTCCTGTGGCTTCTTCGAGATAATGGTGTGCTGCATGCCTTCGTCCAGATGAAGTTTTGGGCACGGACGCAAGGTTACCTTATCGGGAATCGCGGGAGCTGTTTGAATGAGCCGGAAAGAAGCCGATTTTTACGTATTGACGCACGAGCCGGGGCACGACCAGGAAGCCCTGCCACTCTGGGCGAGCGCGCGCGAGGGGCTTATCCGCTTCGATAATGCGCCACCGCCAGTGGAGCGCGTGGATCTACCCGATCTGCCCGGGGTCTTTCAACTGCACAATGTGCTTTCACCCGGCGAGTGTAAGCAGTTCAGACTGATTGCCGATACCTTGGGGTTTCACGAGGATGCACCGGTCTCACTGCCGCACAGCGTGCGGCACATGAACAATCTCAACTGGCTGGTTGATGAGAGTATCTGCGCCACTTTGTTCGGCCGGTGTCAGCCCCAGTTGACCGAACTCATTGGCGGTGCGCCGAGTCTCGGCCTTAACGCCCGCTTTCGTTTCTATCGCTACCAGCCCGGCGATTTCTTCAAAACGCATACCGACGGGTCCTGGCCCGGTAGCGCTGTGGTCAACGGCAAACTGCAGGCAGATGCCTTCGGTGACCGCTGGAGCCAGCTGACCATTCTTTTATTGCTGAGCGGGGATTATGAGGGCGGCCATACCCGGTTCTACCCTGAAGGTGAAAGCGGCGAGGCGATTCCGGTTCATACGCCACTTGGCAGCGCGCTGTGTTTTCCACACGGCGGTCATCCCCAGCATTATCCGCATGCGGGAGAAAAGGTCCGTCAGGGCATCAAGTACATCATCCGTACCGATGTACTCTATGGACGCACTCCCGAATCTGAAAAAATCCAGCGCCGCTGGATGTATTGAGCTCAGATACCGTAGTCGCGGATAACCTCTGCGACACGGATACGGTAATTGCGGAAGATGCCCCGATCTTTGGCCTCGTTTTGTGCTGCCGCGTGTTCAAGGTGTTCGTGCCATCGTTTGACGGCGTCAAGATCCTGCCAGGTAGAGACCGAAATAAACCGGCCACTGTCGGAGATGCTTTGGAACCGCTCAACACTGATGAAGCCTTCGATTTGTTCCACGTTCTCGCGCAGTATCCCGGCGAGTTCAAAGTAGCGATCCTCAAACGCGGGGTCGGGCTCGAATTCAAACAGTACAACGATCATGATCGGAGTCTTGGGATGCGCGTGCCCTGGGTTTTCCGCTACAGTGCGATCTCGGGTGGTGAGAGTTTAACGCCAACAGGATACGGCAATGCAGCGACGACGGCGCAGTACCAACTTCCTGCGACCCATGTATCGTCTGGGCTGGTTGTTGATCTGGAGCCTGTGGGGCATAAGCCTGTTGTTCGGGATTCCGGCGGTGATGCCCCATGACGATGTTGTCGGTTGGGGTTTCGTGGCACTCGCAGTTACTGCTGTTGCCTATCTCGCGCACCGGCTCTGGGACTGGTGGGTGGTAGGCCGGCCTTTGCCAAGCCGCCGGTAACTTTCGCCCAGGGGTGTTTCAAAATGAGGGAGACAGAGGATGAATCAGGACCCGGTTTTTCATAACGTTGACGAGGCGCCGACACACGTCGCGCCGTTCAGTCATGCGGTGGAGGTGGACGGCTGGATTCAGTTGACCGGACAGATGCCAACCGACCCCGATGATGACAGTGCACCGTTGCCACCAGGCGTTGAAGCCCAAACCCGCCGTGTGATGGACAATCTCATCATTGTGCTGAATGGTCTCGGGCTGGATCTTTCCCACGTGCTTTCGTGCCGTGTTTATCTGACTGAGTTTGCACGGGATTACGAAGTCATGAACCAGACTTACCGTTCTTACTTCCCTCCGGGTCGCCTGCCCGCACGTACCTGCATCGGCGTCACTGGCCTCGCTCGCGAAGCGCTGGTCGAGATCGATATGGTGGCAAAACGGCCTTAATCGTTTTGCAAAAGGTTATCGGGCGATCCCGTGCGGCATAAAAAGACGACTTGCACCGTTCTCGCTAGCCTTGGCGTTGTTTTTCTCATCTCTATATTGCCCGCACTCGATGCCTCGGCATCAACACATACTGCAGCCGTAAAACATCAGCGCGCACTCACTTTGATGCGCCTATTGTGTGAGGACTCTGACGACTCCGTTTACCTTAGCGAATTCCCGGGAGCCGTCCTTGAACTGAGACAGGACCTCGCCCGGGATGAGCAGGTCTTCGGCTGGCGGCAGAATCTGGTATTTGCTGACCAACATCGAGCGGTACTGGAGCGAATTGCACCGCAGGGGCACCTGCGCCGGGTCAGTGTCGAGCTTCGTGACACGGAGTCTTTGCCCCAATTACTGGTGCTGGCTGATCAGGATTGCGCGCTCAGGGAGGCACGCTCAATCCGCTATCAGGACGGCTATGCGGTGTCGCTGCAGGTTTTAGACAGGAAACTTCAACCCAAGGACTTCGCTACTCCGATGAACCCACTCATCCCAAAGGGTGAGGACAATGGCTTGGTGGGGGTAGCCCTGGTTGATTCGGGCGTAAATTATCTGCTGCCAGCCATTGTTCAGCATCTTGCCCGGGATGCTCAGGGTGCACCGCTGGGTTTTGATTTCTGGGATATGGATGCCCGTGCGTTTGATTCTCATCCTGTGCGCTCCGTTTTTTTCCCGCAGCGTCACGGTACCCGCACGGCAAGCATCATCATCCGGGAGGCAC
>JBMUHF010000156.1:0-1238 GCA_050302555.1 Arenicellales bacterium
TTTTTCGTGGGCACATTGCCGGCAGCAGGAGCTACGCCCGCATCACTGATGGCGTACGGACTCGCCAAGACATTCTCTAAAGATCCTGACAGTTTCGGTAAGGGCAACATTTCCGGTGTCGCTGCGCCTGAGGCGGCAAACCACGCCGCGTCAACAGGCTCAATGTTGCCGATGATCACGCTCGGCATTCCGGGCTCACCCACAACGGCCATCCTGCTGGGCGGCATGATCATCTGGGGGCTGCGCCCCGGACCGCTGCTTTTTGCCAACAACCCCGACTTCGTCTGGGGTCTCATTGGCTCGATGTACGTCGCCAACTTCGTCACGGTGGCGCTTAATCTTGCACTCATCCCGCTGTTCGTTCGTGTTCTGGCGATGCCGTTCACGATCCTGACGCCGGTGATCTTTATCCTTTGTTTCGTCGGGGTCTTCGCAACAACAGACCGGATGTTTGATGTCTGGTTGATGCTGGTGTTGGGTCTCGGGGGATACCTGCTGCGCAAGCTCAACTACCCGGTTGCGCCCGCGGTCCTTGCGATTGTGCTCGGCCCGCTGGCAGAGCGCTCCATGCGTCAGTCATTGATCTCGAGCCGGGGTGACGTGACGACTTTCGTGAATCCTGTGGAGCATCCGATTGCGCTGATCTGCATTCTTATAGCCATCGCACTGATGCTCTACCCGGTCTTTCTGAATTACCGTCGTAAGAAAGAGCGCGAAACTGCAAATTAGGTATAAGCAAGACACCGGCGCGACCAGAGCGTCATACCAGATATCATGGTCGCTGAGAATGAGGACCTGGTCTTCGTTGCAGGTATGAACTGGAAAATAGGGGAGAGAGCATGAGCGATGAACTCTGGCGGTTGAGTGCCTGCGAGGCAGCGCAGGGCATCCGGGATAAAAGATTCAGCGCGGAGGAACTCATGACCTCCGTGACGCAGCGCATTGCTGAGCACAATCCGCGGCTTAATGCGATCGTTCTCGATCTGGGTGAAGAGGCGCTGGCGGATGCGCGCGCGGCGGATACGCAGCTGGCGGCGGGTGAGGCCACAGGACCCCTCCACGGGGTGCCGGTGACGATCAAGTCCAACATTGATGTTAAAGGTCAGCCGACACCTAACGGCCTTCCTGCTCTTGAAAACCTGATTGCGCCCGATGACTCACCGGTAACCGCCAATCTCAAAAAGGCTGGGGCCATCATTGTCGGGCGCACCAATACGCCCGAGTTGTCGATGCGGCTG
>JBMUHF010000157.1:0-7413 GCA_050302555.1 Arenicellales bacterium
TTCATCTTCAGGAGACTGTAGCTGCCCGGCCACCTCAGCGAGAGTTGGCGGGGGTTTGAAAAGGGATACGCCTATCTTTCTCGCGAACGAATTGAGGTATTCGAAAAACTCTCCGTATGCGTTGACGTCGTGATCGGAAAACTTCCGTATCTCACGCGCGGTCTTTTCCGGGTCACGCCACGCGACCATCGCCCTGCCATCGGGAAACGGTACGACCAGAGATGGATCCGGCGGAATAAATCGCAAACCAAATTTTGAGAGGTTCAGATCCGCAACTACCTTGGGCTCAAGGGATCCAGGAGAATTTGGCATCGATGCCCTATAGCCCGGCAGGAACTCATACTCTGTACTCAGTCCTCCTACCTGGTTTCGCTGTTCTAGCACCAGTGTCTTCAGTCCGGCTCTAGCCAGGTAGCCGGCACAGGTCAGGCCGTTGTGCCCGGCCCCGATGACAATCACGTCATAGTCTTTATTGCCGGGCATTATTTGGCACTCCGGGGTCGGGTGGGAGGGGAGTGTTACCCAGCAGATGGTCTGCAATTTTCTCCGCAATCATGATGGTCGGAGCGTTGGTATTGCCACTGGTGATATCGGGCATGATTGAGGCATCGACCACCCGCAGCGCGTTGACTCCGTGTACCCGACCCTGATGATCTACCACAGAGCCGTCATCCTGCCCCATCCTACAGGTGCCACAAGGATGCTTGGTGGATCGCAGGGACTGCCGGATAAACAGATCGAGTTGGTGACTTTTTGACACCGATACGCCCGGGGTAATCTCGTTGCCGACGTAAGGAATGAATGCGTCGGTGCGGAAAATTTCACGAGTCTTTTCAATTCCACAACGTAATTCCTCGTAGTCCAGTGCTGATTCCAGATAGTTGAAAACTATAGAAGGTGGATCGGAAGGTCGGGAGCTTTTTAGTTCTATCTTGCCGCGACTATTGGAACGAAGCAGAGACACAGCAACCTGGAATCCGTGGGGCTGTTCCGAGGCCTGTCCGCTTTCATCCACTAGCAAAGGAATGAATAGGAGTTGTAGATCTGGACGGGTGATTTCTGCCCGGGATTTTATGTATCCCGCAATCTCGAAATGGTTAGTTGCACCAGGACCATTATTGGCCAGGAGCCACTGTAGGCCAACCAGCGCCTTGCGATAGGGTTTGAGCAGAGGGGTATGGGTAATGGGCTGGGTACATCCGTACTGGATATTGACGTTGACGTGATCCCGCAGATTTCGTCCGACGCCGGGCAGGTGCTGGATCAGGTTAATGCCGTGCTCGCGCAGATGTTCGGCAGGACCAATCCCAGACAGCATTAACAGTTTCGGAGACTCGATCGCTCCCGCACTCAGGATGACCTCCTGTCGACACCGGATTAATCTGTTTCTACCCCCCGAGATGATCTCTACACCGTCAATCCGATTACCATCTAACAGGATGCGCGAAACAGTGCTATTGCACTCGACTTGTAGGTTTTTCCGGTGCCAGGCTGGCTTGAGGTAAGCGGTTGCGGCGCTCTCGCGTCGGCCATTTCGGATCGTCTGATCCATAGGTCCAAATCCGTTTTGGCGTTCGCCATTGACGTCGGGATTCCAGCGATAGCCTGCTTCCCTGACGGCATCAGCAAACACCCCACACAAAGGGTTAGAGAACTCCGGCACAATTACTGAAACCGGTCCAGTGCCACCCCTGAACTGACTTTCTCCGCCGCTAAATGTTTCAAGTTTCTTAAAGTAGGGCAGACACTTCTCATATGCCCAGTCCGCAAAGCCGGTGGACTTCGCCCATAAGTCGAAATCTAGAGGGTTGCCACGTACGAAGCACATCGCATTAATGGAAGACGAGCCACCCAGTACCCGACCCCGTGGGCAATGCAATTGCCGATGATCCAGATAGGGTTCGGGATCACCCATGAAATTCCAGTCGTACTTTCTACTGTTGATAGCGTGAGCGAAGGCGCTTGGCATTTTGAGAAAGATGCTGTGGTCTCTGGGCCCGGCTTCCAGCAGTAATACCGATACATCAGGTCTTTCGGAAAGTCTGTTGGCCAGCGCACAGCCAGCAGATCCTGCTCCTACAATGATGTAATCGTAACCTTGGCTGGATATAGGCATAAGCTGAAGGAAAGAATCTTAGAGCCTGATATTGACGGACTTGAGTTGGGTATAACTCAGTAGTTCGTGAATACTTCCTTCGCGCCCAGTACCGCTGGATTTTACTCCGCCAAAAGGAGAGCCCAGTGCGAATGAGACCGGTCCGTTTACCTCGACATATCCACATTTCAGGAGATGAGCTGTGTGATGTACGCGAGCCAGGTCTTTCCCCATGATGACTGCAGCAAGCCCATAGGGAACAGCGTTTGCGATCTTTACAGCGTCCTCGTCCTCTTTCCATCTGATCACGGTAATAACCGGGCCGTATATCTCCTCTCGGGCAATACGCATATCAGGTGTGACATCTGAAAATACCGCAGGAGAGATGAAATAACCATTAGCCATTTTTCCATCTGAAATACGATTCCCACCACACACTAGGGTAGCGCCTTCAGCTATCCCGGATTCTATGTATTCGTTGACTTTTTCGAATTGTGTTTTATTGCTTATAGGCCCCATTTCCGACAAGGGGTCAAACGGCATTGCAACATTCACCGCACGAAATCGATCGGCGAGTTGGTCAACAAAATCATCGTGCAGAGATTCATGAACGAGTACCCTGGATGTGGACGTACAGGAATGTCCCTGCCACTTGAAATTCATACCGTGAAGCGCCGTATTCAGACTCAGTTCGAAATCGGCGTCGTCGAAAATAATCATCGGTGTTTTCCCACCGAGTTCCAAAGTAGTTGTTTTCAGGTGTTCTGCCCCCAGCCTGAGCGCCAGCTGACCCACGTCAGTACTTCCGGTTACCGACATTCGGGGTATTCCGGGGTGCGCTAACAGGTTTTTTGCAACCCGCTCGTTACGACCACTGACTATATTAATTACCCCCTTTGGGATGACATCCTTTATCAACTCTCCAAACCGCAGTGCCGACAGCGTGGTATGCGGAGAGGGCTTAAGAATGACCGTGTTCCCCGTCAGCAACGGGGAGCCGATTCCTGCTCCGAGACTTTGGATGGGGTGGTTGAACGGGAGGAGTTTAGCGACTACGCCATACGGTTCCAGGCGGGTGTAGTGTAGGTTGTTGTCTACTTGGGTCGACTCTCCCTTCAGTTCAGTCGCGATACCACAGAAGTAATCGAGCATAAATGCGCCGCGCTCTGCATCGTGACGCATATGGGAATACACGTTTCCATTCTCAAGCGAGTCAAGGGCGCCCAACTCTGCGGAATGTGTGCGAAGAATCTCAGAAACTTTCCCTAGGTATTGCTGGCGCGTATCTAGGGAGAGTGATGACCACTCCGGTTGTGCATACTGTGCTGCTCTGACGGCACGATCTAGATCTTCATCAGCAGCATCTGGAAAACACTTGATGACTTCAGCGTTCGCAGGATTGATCGTATCTAGGGTTTCAGAATCCGCTGCTTCACACAATTCCCCATCGATCAGCATTCGATGCTGATGTGAAATAATTTCATGCAGATCAATTTCGATCATGTGTAATGTCCATGCTTGGTGTTACGTTGAGTATCACAGTGTAATGAGATAAATTTTACTGGAATCGGAGTAAAAAGCGTCACGCTTCAACACAAGAACAAAAGCAGTGATTTGACAGCGTCTAAGCGCATACCGGATTTTAGATTTATGCACATAGCTATTTTTCAGTCTGCCTGTTCAGGCCTTTCTCCCGCGGAAAAAATCGAACGCCTTAACCACTATATCTGCGAATATAGTGGTGACGACCACTTTGATCTTGATCTTGTGGTTTGCCCTGAACTCTTTGTTACTGGCTACAATGTCGGTGATGAACTAATCGAAAAAGCGGAGCCTGCTCGAGGCGCGTCATTCAGTTCAATGTCCAAGCTATGCCAGAAACTGGATATAGCACTAGTTTATGGATATTCAGAAGTCTACGAAGATCGTTTGTATAACTCGGCGGCTTTCGTTAACAATGAAGGCGATTTAATTGCAAACCATCGCAAACAATTAAATTCACCAGGCAGTTTTGAAGAAAAATACTTTACGCCAGGAAGTAGTAGCACCATCGTGGAGTATGGCGGTTTTAAGATAAGTGTTTTAATTTGCTATGAAATCGAGTTTCCAGAATCAGCAAGAAAAGCAGCTGTAAGTGGTGCACAGCTAATTGTGGTGCCAACTGCGTTGGTAAGTAAATGGGATGTGGTTGCTTCGAAGATTGTACCCACGAGAGCTTTCGAAAACGGACTCTGGTTGGTTTACGCAAACCATGCAGGAGAAGAGAATGGACTTGACTACCTGGGCGGCAGCAAAATCGTTGGTCCAGATGGTGCGATCATTGCTGATGCTGGAAAGGAAGAAAAATTAATAACCGCATCCATAAATATCGACGAAATCGCTGAGGCGCGAAACAAGCTTCCCTATCTACGCGATTTTTCGAAATTCTGACTTCTAGAGTTAAAGGCCCGAATAAAGTAAAACACCCTTCAGTGAAACCCATTATTTATAGAAATCCTCGTACCCTAACCTTCAAGAAATCGGACTCAAGCATTAGCAGACACAATATTTAAGTTTATTGAGCTAAAAGGCAGTAGATGATGAAGAGCTCAAGGCCATTCTGGAGTGGCACACGGCTTATAGTCCGAATATGATTAAGACATGTTCTAGAAACATGCTGGATTGATCTTGGGATAACTCTCTGTGCTTAATTTGCGCTTCTCGATAACAGATGCTGTATCGACGATCTCGGTAGATGATGTCAGCGTCGTCGTTACTCAGAAGAGGATCAAGCATTGTTACATCAAAATTGATCGAGAAAGCGGTAGCGTTTGCGTATCAGTTCCAATTGGATGGAGTGCAAAAGCCGTAGAGGAACTTGTCCGGTCTAAGGCAAGTTGGATAAAGAGGAAGCAGGCTGCAGCCTCAGATCGCGCTCTAAGTCCAAAATTTGAATTCAACAATGGGGAACTTCATAAGGTGTGGGGAAGTGAGGTTGCTCTAGTTAATACGTCTAACTCGGGTCGACGTGGGGTGAAGTGCTCTCAGAATGCCCTGGTTATCAATGCACCCGCAGAGAGTTCCTTGGATACCAGGAAAAAGTTGCTGACCGCTTGGTATGCGCGAGAAGTAAAGATTGCGGCCCTTGTTCTAGTCGATAAATGGGAGCCTGTTTTGGGAGTCAAAGCGGGACGTCTATCAGTTCAGAAAATGAAATCAAAGTGGGGGAGCTGCAATGTTAAAAACGGGAATATCCGGCTCAACTCGGAACTCGCAAAATACCCTAAAAAAGCGCTAGAGCATGTGGTTGTTCACGAGTTGGTCCATATTCTTGAACCGAGTCACAGTACGCGGTTCTATTCACTGATGGATGAGTTCTTGCCAAACTGGAGGGATATGAAAGCGTTGACTGGTTAAAATCTAAGGGGTCGCGCGCGTATCGGCTTTGAAAACAACTTCTACGCACCGGATGGAACGCTATTGCCTGATAATGCTGCTTCAGTAGTAATGTTGAAAGCTGCCATCCGGGACATGGATCGTGATCCCGACCCACTTGAAAAACTATACCTAGCAAACACCTTCTAACTCTTGGAAGATTAAGATGCCCCACATTTTTCCCCGCCACACAAAAGTAACGCCCCCCGTCGCCGTAACCGGCGAAGGTTGTTATCTTATCGATAGCGCAGGTAAGCGCTATTTCGACGGTTCAGGTGGAGCAGCAGTGTCCTGCCTTGGTCATGGTGATGCCGAGATTGTCGCTGCGGTTCAAGAACAAGTCGAAAAACTTGAGTTCGCTCACACTGGCTTTTTTACCTCGGAGCCGGCCGAAGCATTGGCCGATCTGTTGATCGAAAATGCTCCGGGCGAGCTCGACCGGGTCTATCTCGTTTCCGGTGGCTCCGAGGCGACCGAAGCCGCCATTAAACTTGCCCGCCAGTATTTTGTTGAAATAGGCGAGCCACAACGGCGGCACCTTATAGCGCGACGTCAAAGCTATCACGGTAATACTTTGGGCGCCCTGGCTGCCGGCGGCAATGCGTGGCGGCGCGAGAAGTTTTCTCCATTGCTCGTGGATGTTTCACATATTTCACCCTGTTACGAGTATGCAGAAAGGCAAGAGGGTGAATCGAGCTACGAATACGGCCAGCGCGTGGCCCAGGAGCTGGAGGATGAGATCCTGAGACTGGGGCCCGACACGGTAATGGCTTTTATGGCCGAACCGGTTGTGGGTGCGACGTCTGGAGCGGTGCCCGCAGTCGAAGGCTACTTTCGGCGCATCCGGGAAATCTGTGATCAATACGGTGTATTGCTGATACTTGATGAAGTGATGTGCGGCATGGGTCGTACGGGACACCTGTTTGCCTGTGACGCGGACGGTATTACTCCGGATATCGTGTGTATTGCCAAGGGTCTGGGAGCCGGCTATCAACCGGTTGGGGCCATGCTCTGTACAAAGCAGATTTACGAAGCCATCGAAAACGGTTCGGGATTTTTCCAGCATGGTCATACCTACCTGGGCCACCCGGTGGTGACTGCAGCAGGTCTGGCTGTGGTTAGGGCAATTCTTAAGCGCGATCTTCTTCCACATGTAAGGGATATGGGTGAAAAACTTCAATCGGCTCTCAAGATGAAATTTGCAGAGCATCCCCATATTGGTGATATACGAGGCCGTGGACTATTCTGTGGAGTCGAACTTGTAAAAGATAGAGAGACTAAAGCTCCGTTTGACCCTTCGAACGGGTTGGCCGGGAAAATCAAAAAAGCGGCCTTTGCAGCCGGCTTAATTTGTTATCCGATGTCCGGAACCCGCGACGGGAGACTAGGGGATCACGTTTTGCTCGCCCCGCCTTTTATACTTGTCGACGAACATATCGACGAAGTAGTTGCAAAGCTCTCGGATGCCGTCGAATCCACATTAGCAACGACTACAGATTAACCGGAATTTAGTTGGTGGGCTCGGAAGGGCTGTAGAGGACAGGAACGGACAGCAGTCTTGAAACGCCTACTGAACTCCATCCGGGTGACCCTGAAACCACAGGGTCATGTCTTTCAGGGCTGGTGGATTGTTGGCGCGGGTGGTCTGGTGCAGTTTGTCGGTGCGATCCTCTTCTTTCAGGCATTCGGGGCCTATTTTCTGCTCATCGAGGCGGAGTTTGGGTGGAGCAAAGCACTAATGGCCGGCGCCTTTGCACTGAGCCGGGTTGAGAGCGGACTGTTGGGCCCGGTACAGGGTTGGATGGTAGACCGCTACGGGCCTAGAGCGGTCATGCGGTCGGGGCTCGTGATCTTCGGTCTTGCCCTGATCGGCTTCAGCCGAATGGACTCGATCATCGAGTTCT
>JBMUHF010000158.1:0-6846 GCA_050302555.1 Arenicellales bacterium
GTCTGCGACAACGTTGTTGAAGGTATAAGTGCAGCCAAATTGATTACAGGCTTCAACCCCGCCGTCCACCTCAAGAAACTGGACCACGCCCGAATTGACAGTGATATCAAAGTCCTGATTCGCCCCCTCGTTGACAGTCACCGCACCTGAGGGTGAAACCGTACAGTCTCCCCCCAATAGTGTTGCAGTAATCGTGTAGGTAACCGCTGGTGCTGGATCCGGTGCCGGTGCTGGATCCTCAGAGAACACAATACTTACATTCTGATCCGAGGTAAGTTCCGGCAGCCGATACCGCTGGTTGGCCCTGGGCGTTATCTTGGCACCGTTGACCAAAACGCTGACGAGGCTGTAGTTCGATTGGGTCACCACGGTGAAATCAAGACTGTTGTAGGCTTTGAGATTAAACCGGTGGGCAAGATCGGTGCGTTCTGCTGGATCATCCGTAATGACTTTGATGCTGCCGCCGGCCGATACTGAAAACGAGATATCAAAGCATCCGGCGTAAATGACCACTTCCCCAAGATCTTGGGTCATCTCATTCACCGTGGGCTCCTGCCGATAGGTTTTTCCGGGACGATTACCACTGGCGCACTTGCCGTTATCCACCACGGTGATCTTGCCCGCAAATCCCCATGCACGAAGCACCGAGGTTGCCTGGCTGGGAGTTAGATCCTTGAGCTCGGGTGTCGGGGGCTCGGGCGATGACACCTTGGTGACGCCCAGCTGCTCGGCACCACTTGAGCTCGAAGGTCCACTGTCAGAGCAGGACCCCAGACAGATCAGAACCAGCCCCGCCATTGCCGAGCGGCGCAAAACGCCGATCAGGCACACTGTATCGAAAAAGAACTTGGGATCCGGAGAAAACGTCATTAGGAAGGCCCCTGCTTACCCGCAGGAAAAAATAGTCTATTACTATTTATGTAATTTCCCTAATTATTTTCTATTTATATGTTTTATATAACTTTTATTTTTTTCTATTTCTTAGATTCCAGCGGGATACTAAGACGCAACATGCTCTTTTAGTGCTTCAAGATCGAGAAAATATCGGCAGATCTCGTCACTGCCGGCGAGCAGCAGGGGCACTTTATCGCTATAGGCTGACGTCCAGTGCGGGTGGGCATCAACGTCGCGCAGGTCGATCTCAAAACGATAATCACGCTGCAGTTCCTGCAACTGGCGATGCATATCTTCACAAAGGTGGCAGTCTTTACGCGTATAGAGGGTTAGCGTGACGGGCAGCATACTGTAAGAAAAACCCATGGCGGCCTTCGGGCGAAGCAGATATTCTAGATCCTCGTCTCCCGGGGTAATTCTTAATGCCGCTGTCGCTCTGGCTCTCCATGTCGCTGATCTGTATTTTCGGAGCGATGTCGCCCGGTCTAAGTCTTGCAGTCGTGGTGCAAAACACGCTTTCGGGCGGGCGACTACAGGGCGTCATTACCGGCATCACTCATGCCTTCGGAATTGTTATCTGGGCAGGCCTCACCGCGGGCGGCATTGGCCTGTTGATTACCCAGCGACCCGACCTCTTTAATGCAATGCGCTACGCCGGTGCGGCCTTTTTGTTGTATCTCGGTATTCGTAGCCTGCGCAGTAAGGCGGGGACGGCCAACGCCCTGCAGGGGTCTAACAACAACCCCAGCACCTCCGCCGCCCGAGACGGATTCTTGATTGCCATCCTTAATCCCAAGATCGCACTTTTTTTCCTGGCACTTTTTAGCCAGTTTGTCCGCCCGGAAGCCGGCATGGGGGAAAAGGTCATCATGGCTCTAACCGCGGGGGGGATCGACGCCTTGTGGTACATCATCGTCGCGGTGGTGCTGTCCCACTCGACCATTCTTGACCGCCTTCGCGTGCGGGCACGCTTTCTTGACCGGCTTTTCGGGCTGATCCTGATCGGACTCGCCATCCGGGTCGCACTTTAGTCGAAATTTCTCCCTCCACTTACATGTTGCGGTGCCGCAGGAACTATAAAGCGACTCGATTCTTTTGAGAACTTTTTATTTTTAAAAGTATTTTTATGGTGATCTCTAGAGGACCTTAGTTGACAATGTTTATGATGCGATGCAACATAATGGATTGAAATGACGCGTAGGCATGCATCTGGCTTGCCGCGCCAACGGTCGCGGGAGGCCTGCATGCAGATTCAAGACAAAGTCGGAATTGTCACAGGCGCCGCGAGCGGCATTGGCCGCGCTACAACTCTGGAACTTGTCGACCAGGGTGTGAAAGGCATCGCCCTGGTCGACCTCAGCGAAACCGCCGTAGTTGAACTTGCCCAGCAGATCAACGAGTCGGCAGGCCGGGAACTGGCTCTCGCATTTGCCGGTGACGTGACGGATGCCGAGTTTCGTACGCGGGTGTTCGACGAGACCTCTCATCATCATGGCATTGTCCAGATCATGGTCCCATCAGCCGGCATTTTCAGGGACAGGCTTGCCGTAAAGATCGAGCGCGATACCGGCGAAGCCAACATTTATCCCGCTGATGTCTTTCGTCAGGTGCTTGAGGTCAATCTGATCCACCCGGTCTACTGGGCGATGGAAACGATCGCGCGCATTGCAGTGGATCGGAACCGCCAGGGTCTTAAGAAATGGCATCCCGACGAAAAAGTACAAGGCACGATTATTTTCATTGGCTCGGTCTCTTCTCAGGGTAATCGTGGGCAAGTCTCGTATGCGAGCACCAAGGCCGGTCTTGCAGGTGCCGCCTCCACGCTGATGAAAGAAGCAATGTTTCATGGTGTGCGTACCGGGGTTATCCATCCGGGATTTGTGGATACGCCGCTGCTGCAGGGGATGCCAGAGGGCTATGTTGAACAACAGATTCTTCCCGATACTCAACTGGGACGCCTGATCCGTCCCGAAGAAATCGCCGATGCGATCTGCTTCATGATCCGCAACTCTGCCGTCAGCGGCCAGCTCTGGGCTGACGCTGGCTGGCACCCCGCCGCGGCCTGAACCGCGCTTGAGCCCGGAGGGCCGGGGTCTTATGATCTGACCCTGATCCAAAGCTGTGACCGGTCGTTTAGGCCGTCACCATCGATGCGCCTATGAATAACCCCTCTCTCGATCCTGCCTGGATCGGCAAGACCTTTGATGACTTTCTGTTCCGACCTCATAAAGGCATCACGTCGACCCGCGCCGCCATTGCGCTGCGCTCGCAACTGACCGACGCACTGGCCCTGGAACTCCCGATTGTCTCTTCCAATATGGACAGCGTTACCGGGGGCGACATGGCCCAGACGATGGCTCTCGAAGGTGGGTTGGGCGTCATCCACAGGGGGCAGAGCATTGAACGCCAGTGCGAGACCGTAGCGGGGGTTAAACGCAGCCACAGTGCCGTGATTGAGCAACCGCGGACGCTGCCAGTGGGTTCTACCATCGGCGAAGCGCGTGTGTTCGCCCGGCGACACAAGATCAACGGGATCCTGATCGAGACCACGCCGGGCAGTGCGATTCTCGCGGGTGTACTGACCCGCAGGGATATTCCCTGGGACCGCTCACATGATAACGAGGCGGTAGAGAATTTCATGACGCCCATGGCGCAGTTGAAAACGGCCGAGCCTGATGTCGCCACGGAAGATGCCGCAAGGATTATGTTCGAGGGCAGAATAGAGCGGCTGCCCCTGGTGGATACTGAAGGCCGGATTCAGGGGCTGATTACCCGCAAGGATGTGCGCTTCCTGCGCGAGCGGCCCTTCGCAAGCAAGGATGCCAAGGGTCGGCTGCTGACCGGGGCTGCCGTCGGTTGTGCCGGCGACTTCATGGACCGTGCGCAGGCATTGCTTGAGGCAGGGGCCGACTCCCTCTTTGTTGATATCGCCCACGGTCACTCGCTGGTCATGCAGCAGGGCATCGAGCGTCTGCGCGCTGAATTCCCTCAGGTGCCACTCATCTGCGGCAACGTTGCTACCGGTGCCGGCGCGCGATTTATGTGTGAACTGGGAGCAGATGCTGTAAAGGTCGGGGTTGGTCCGGGACGGGGTTGCCGGACACGACTGGAAACCGCCGCCGGAGTACCGCAACTTCAGGCAATCCGGGAAGCCTGGTGTGAAGTCGGCGGTGAGATCAGCATCATGGCCGATGGGGGCGTTCGATACGACAAGGATATCTTCCTGGCACTTGCCTGTGGTGCAGACACGGTAATGCTCGGCAGCGCCCTGTCCGGTACGGACGAAGCCCCCGGGCGGGTGATTGAGGATCCGGCCACACATACCAAGAAAAAGATCTACCGCGGCATGACTTCTCCGGAAGCGGTGATGGAATCACTTTACGATTCAGAGGACTCGGATGCCGTCGATGCTGCCCTGGCAACTCCGCCCGAGGGTCAGGAAATCCAGGTGCCCTATCGCGGCAGTGTCGTCGACATTCTGCACCGGATCCGCGGCCACCTGCGCTCGGCCGTGAGCTATGCTGGATGCGAATCTCTGGAGAAGGCAAGAATGGCGATCCTGCCGGATCCACTTGAGTACCTGATTGCGCTTTCCGAGGCGTCCCGAAGAGAGTCCTACGAACGCTGAAGTGTGGTCACCATTGTGAATGCCTGCTGGATTCGGCATAGCACAGCTACCGCATATCGAACGGGTTTTCTGGCCACTTCCGGGTAATGGACACCCCGTACTTTAATACCGCCGCACACCGTGTCCGGGTCGTGCTGTCGCTGATCGCCGGGGGTCTTGGCGGAGCGGCGTTCTTCTGGCTTTCTCTGCCGCTTCCGTGGATGCTGGGGTCCATGCTGGTGGTGTCAGCCGGAGCTGTAGGCGGACTGCCCTTCCGTCGCTCCATCCGACTCAGAAAATCGATGATCGCCGTCATGGGCCTGATTCTAGGCAGCTATTTCACGGCTGATAAGCTTTCCCAGCTGGGTCTGTGGTCGCTAGCCATGCTTTTGGTCAGTGTCTACGTCATCCTCATGACCGGAATCTCTCTGGGCGTCTTTCGTCGGTTTGGTCGGATGAACCTCCCGACCGCCTACTTTTCGAGCATGCTCGGGGGTCTGGGGCCGATGACCATCGCTGGAGAAGAGGCCGGAGGGGACAACCAGTTGATACCGATTGCACATGTGATCCGGATCTTCTGCGTGGTGTCCTCGGTGCCAATCTACCTGGCATTCGTACAAGGGGTTGACCTTGCACCCCCGCCCTTCGTGCTTTCTGAGTTCATTGCAATTCCACACGGGCGCGACTGGTTGATCTGGGGAGGCTGCGCCGTTGTTGGGTTTTTCGGCGCTCGCGCTATCCAGATACCGTTTGGTGAAATTCTTGGGCCCATGCTGTTGTGTGCTGTCGCCTATGTCTTCGAGTTGGTCACGGTTGCCCTACCGCCATTTGTGACCATTGCGGCACAGATTGTCATCGGGACTTCAATTGGCACACAGTTTGCCAACCTGCGTGGACGTCATGTGTTGCGTACCGTCGTGACCTCGCTGGGATCCACCGTCGTCATGCTCGTGGGTGCACTGGTCATTGCCGAACTGATGGCACCTGTACTCATGATTGATCCGCTTTCGTTGCTGCTGGCGCTGGTGCCGGGGGGTCTCGTCGAAATGGGGCTGATCGCAGTTTTGTTAAACGCCGATACCGCCTTTATCAGCGTGATGCATACCTGGCGGTTCATCCTGATTGCCATCAGCGCACCGCTGCTGTTTGGGTTCTTCTGGCGCAGACTCGCGCGGCCCGGGCGTCATCCCCCGACGAGCGCCGACAATCCCGACCTAAGATCCGGGTAACGCACGTCCACCCCGAGATGTTCGCGCATCCGGGTGTTATCAATCCTCTTGGATTCAGCAAGATAGGAGCGCATCTCCGCACTCAGAGCAGCAGTGGCTTCTTGCTTGTCGACAACCGGTGGACGGGGCAAGCCGGTTGCATCCGCAACGCTGAAGAAAAAATCTGTCATGGTCGACGGATGGTCGTCGCTCACGTTATAGACCGGCAGGGGATGCTCAATACGGGCGGCGGCGAGACAGACGCTGATCAGGTCTTCCACATGTACCCGGTTGCTCCAGGGCGCCAACTCGGGTGCCAGCACCGGCAAACCTTCGCGCAAACGTTTTAAAGGCAGCTTTCCTGCGCCATAGATTCCCGGAACCCGAAGCGCCACCATTGGAATATTGTGCACCTGACACCAACGGCGCATAACCTGCTCGGCATCGACTCTCCGACGCGCCCGGCCAGTTCGGGGTACGAGGGCGCGATCCTCGCTCACCCATTCGCCCTGACAGTCTCCATAAACCCCAGTGGTACTGATCAGCACAACCCGAGAAGGTCGTTCTCCGGACTCAGCCGCGCACTGAATAAAGCAGCGCAGCCGACGGTCCTGATCACCCTCTGGCTGAGGCGGAACAAACCAGTAGAGGACTCGCCCGCGAAGGGCGCCTGTGCGGGGGCAATCGTTTTCAAGATCGGCACTCAGAGCTGCGATGCCCTCTCGATTCAAACGTTCCGCGCTTTCGGCCGTACGCACGATCGCCGCCACGGCACCACCGTCAGCGAGCTCGCGCAGAGCCACCTGGCGACCCACATAACCGCATCCCGCAAACAAGCTATCCATCGACGCCTAACGGCTCGCGGCCAGGGTGCCGGCGGTTGTCAATGTCGCCACCGTAACTTCAGCTCTTTTGCATTTCAGCGTACCGCTGACATTGGCCGCCATGTCAGGCGGCGTAATGACCCCCTGGATACGGGCCGCCTTTGCCCCGAGGGAACAGCCGGCGTCATTCAGGCGGGAAATATTCGTCTCGCTCAGCAGTGAACGCAGATCATCAATCGACGCCTGCAATCCCCAGTTGCCGGCATTGTCCACGACCCCGCTAATCGTCACGCCTCTTACAGACAGAAAGACC
>JBMUHF010000159.1:0-10164 GCA_050302555.1 Arenicellales bacterium
GGTGTCTTCTGAATAGCAGTGATGACCGAATTTGTCGGGAAATGATCTTTCGCATCAAGCCGTGTATTGAACCCATACATGGCAGGAAACAACTCATACAGCGTGAACCCAATGGCGATAATTCCAACCAGGTTCCCTAAGTTTTTCCGTGCAAGCGAGTGGCCGACGATGATGAAAATCGTAAGAACCACCACTGGTGGAATAAAGGACCACAAATTGACAATTGCATCGTAGTGAAGTTTGGCAACGCCAATCCATACCAGAAGGAGGATTCCCGGTACGGCCGCCCAGACTAGGTCATGGGTTTTTCTATCTTCAAGAAAATATCTGAGGCCAAAGCCGCTGAGCACAATGCAAGTGAAGATGATGAGCGTTATGAAGCGGTCGAACTGGCCAGCACCTCCCGCGGGTATCAGGTTAACCAGTCCAACGATCAGCGGATTGCTGTTGAACAGAGCAAAGACGAAGAACAACGTTATACCCAGAGCCCACACCAGGCGGCTGTGGCGGCGCAGCCCGCCACAGATTCCGTAAAGCGTGAGGTAAAGAACGATGAGACCAAAAAAGGCCATGAATTCAACAACGTTGGTGTTGTAGATTTCCTTGAGGCCAGGTGCCCAAAGTCCTAGCTCCAGATAATGTGGGAACATGAACCTCACAATGTCCAGTGAATGCGGCAGTCCAGCTGCTGGCAGCATCAGCAGCGACTTAAGCAGAGGCACACTCCCTAGGCCGAGATAGCGGAACGGTTGCGCACCGCGCAAGCCCTCATTTATCTCTGCCAACTGAGACATCACATCCGGAACAAGTAGTAGGGCGGTGCCGAGATAAACCCCGTGAATAATGGTCCAAAGCCGCCACTTTGCGCTAACCGTTTTCTTTGCGAGCCATAGGTAAACGCTGTTGAACAAGCCCAAAAAGATAAAACTGTACAGTGCGATCTGGGTGTAACCGCTGCTGTAGAAAAGCACAACGCTCAGTATGAGAGCAATTAAGGATGGCCAATCGGGGCCATCCCGAATTAGTTTGAAGTTGAGCAGGAAGATCAACGGAATCCATAGCTGGGCTGCAAGGTGTTGAGGGAAAAGCAACCAGGCCAGCTGATGGGTGTTATAGGTCCAGGCAACACCTGCGAGAACGGCGATCACAGGCTGACAGCCGAGCCAGACCATGAGCGCGTACATGAAGATTCCCGCCAGAATTAATCTAAACCATATGCTCCAGTCCAGCGCATTTGGCACGTCCATGAACAACTGAAAAAAGCTGGTGACGAAGGCCCCGGTACCCTGGCCGTTTGACGGCTGGCCGGTAAGAATGTGCGGTAAGTAATCGGTGTTTCTGCCTTCCCGCAAGTTGTCCCAGAAAATTCTCCTGTAAGGATAGTGTGCGGTCGGCGAGTCAGCGAGTACCCCATTATTGACTAGATGCGGACCCCGCTCTGCCTGCCAGACGGGCTTGTTCAGAATGAAATCAAATGCGCTGAGGTGTTTATCCTGAAACAGTACATCATGGAGATAACTGGTCGCGAGAACGACGAAAAACCCGGCGCACAAAGCATGTAGCCACTTGGAGCAGGAGCGAGACCCTATTTTATTTATCATTCAATTAGAGCCTTGTGGACTCCATTTCCGCTCTTATTCACACCAGTCCTTGCAAGAAGAACGTAGACAATTTTGAATTGGTCACGATTGCAGTAAGGTGCGGCCAGGTCGGGGAGCACAGAGCGCGGGACGGGATAAGCCCAGTATACCGGAGTCGCTGGAGATCATTCCTAAACAAACCTGGGTTATGACTGTCCATTAAGCTTAGGATGTGCAATCCTGGGCGTCACAATGGCTGAGATGAATCCGGCAACCGAAATCATCACAGTCGTACAAGGCCGATCGCCAACTAACCGTATCTGGAAGCTTGCTGAAGGTCCGTGGTTCAATCCAACGTGGCTTGATGACCCGCCCCATCTTGTAGGCCCAGGTTTTTAAGAGGGCTGGTAACATCTGCACCGTAACAATTGGAACCCGATGCTATGAAGGAACTATTACTGATACGCCATGGCCAGAGCATATGGAATCTTGAAAACCGGTTTACGGGATGGGTAGATGTGGACTTATCTGACAGAGGCACGCGTGAAGCCCGCGATGCCGGCAAGACCATGCTGGCAAAAGGTTATCGCTTCGATGTTGCCATGACTTCGCTGCTGAAGCGCTCGATCCGTACGCTGTGGCTGATCCTGGATGAAATGGACCAGATGCATCTTCCGGTTAAAACGGACTGGCGACTGAATGAACGCCATTACGGCGCACTCCAGGGTCTCGACAAAAAAGAAACCGCGCTTCGGCACGGCGATGATCAGGTGCTCAAGTGGCGCCGGGGTTATGCCATACGCCCCCCTGCGCTTGAGGCAGATGATCCCCAGCATCCGTCCCAAGACCCGAAATATTCTGGCATCGCGCGGCTGCCGGATACCGAGTCTCTGGCAGATACCCTGGAACGGGTGACCGAATGGTGGGATGAAAGCCTGGTCCCGGAACTCAACGACAACAAGAGGGTGCTGGTCGTTGCGCACGGTAACAGTCTGCGCGCGATAGTGAAATTTCTCCTGGGTATGGGTGAAGATGAAATCATGCAGTACAACATTCCCACCGGCATCCCGCTCGTCTTCCGGTTTAGCGATGGGCTGGAGGTTGTTGACCATGAATACCTCGCTGACAAGGCGACTCTGAGTGCCGCTGTTAACGAGGTTAAGCAGCAGGCTTCCTCACAATCAACTTCCTAGGTGTTGCGCCGGCTAATCTCTTCGTAGGCGTTCTGACAAGGCAATGGGGCTGGGATAACGCAGCACCACGAATGCAGATGAGACGACGAAGGTGATCAGCGTCGCTAACTGAACAAGGTTAGCGGCTTCCTGGCTGATAGTTTGTGCCTGTAGGGCGACGGCAACCAGCAATAGGGAAAACTCGCTCATCTGGCCGAGCCTCACGCCGGCCTCACCAGCCAGGATAGTGCTTTCGCCGAACTTTCTGAGGAGAGTGCGGTAGGTGACTGGTTTGATCAAAAGCACGCCCGCTGCCAAGGCCAAGGCTGCCGGCCAAACGGCAGTGGCACCCGCGAGGTCGAAGCCCGCGCCAAGTGCGAAAAAGAACATCACTAGAAAGAAGTCCCTCAACGGCCGCAGGCTCTCGGCAATAAATGGCGCGATGGGACTATTGGCCAGCGTGATGCCGCCAATGAAAGCGCCGATTTCATAAGAGAGGCCAAGGCTCTCGGCAATCTGAGCAAGGCCCAGACACCACCCGAGCGACAGCAGAAACACATACTCACCGACTTTGTCGAAACGGTGAAAGAGAGGCCGTAGCACCCACCTTTCAGCGGCTAAACCGGCAACAAAAAGAACCGGAAGCCCGGCGATTTCAAGGCTCGCTCGAAGCCAGGGCATCGACCCTCCCGCCAGAGTATCGAGCAGCAGCAAAGCACCTATCGCGATCAGGTCCTGTAGCAACAGAATGCTGATAATGACCTCCCCGGTATGGCGATGGTGCAGCACCGTTGTGGGCAGAAGCTTGAGTCCAATGATCGTACTGGAAAGGGTGCTGGCCATGCCGACCAACAAGCAGTCGATACGGGAAAGTCCTGCTGCAAACGCGACCCCGTAGCCTAGCAGGGCAAAAATCAGGGAACTCATCAGAGTGACACCGACGGCTTCGCGCATCTGACCAAGAAGTTTGCGGGGCGACAGGTCCAGCCCGAGCAGAAACAACAAGAAGATGATCCCGATATGAGCAAGATCGGCAATCAGGTGTGGGTCTGCAACCAGGCCGGTGACAGACGGTCCCGCGAGAACACCCAGCGCAATGTAGGCGACCAGCAGAGACTGCCGGGCAAAAAGCGCGATTGTGGCGAGGAGCGCTGCCCCGGTGAAGATCAGGAATATGGAAAATAAAACAGACTCACTGATCACAATAAATACCCCGCACCCGTGGGCGCATGATCAGGTGGGAAAGTAGTCGGGCTCGTGCCCCGATTTCCACTTGATGTTGCAGCCGATGCTCGGGATCTGCTCGCCTAAAACGGCATTGCCGCGAAGGACCGCATCCGCTGCATTTCTCAAATCGATACCGCTAACCGGTTCATTGTTTTTCGGCCGGGATGCGTCAAACTGTCCCCGATATGCGAGTTGGCGGTGTTCATCAAAGAGAAAAAAATCCGGCGTGCAGGCAGCGCGGTAGGCTTTGGCAACAGACTGCTCTTCATCATAGAGGTAGGGAAACCCGAAGCCGTGCTGTGCCGCCTCTTCGGCCATTTGTTCCGGGGCATCGTCGGGATAGGTGGCGGCATCGTTGGCGCTTATCGCGATCGTGGTGAGACCAAGCGGTCCGTATTCCTCAGCAAAGGCATTAAACGCATCGCGCAGGTGAATCACGTAAGGACAGTGGTTACAGATGAAAGCAATCAGCATTGCTTTGCTGTCTGCATAGTCCGCCAGCGAAACCATTGGCCTGCCTGCGATCAGGTGGGTGTTGGGCAGGGTGAAGGCTGGCGCCTCGAACCCGAGTGCCTGCATGGTGGAGGCGGTACTGGCCATAATGCGCTACCAAGGCATGTAAACAGGAAAATTGTAGCATGTGAGCAGTCCAGCGAAGCCCGGATGGCCTTCAACAAGCAGCAATAACCGCTAGAATATTCTCAACGTTTTACAGCGGCACTCTCATTTTGACGACCAAAGATAAGACACTTACGCATCTTAATGATCAGGGTGAAGCCCGGATGGTGGATGTGGGCGACAAGGAGATCACCGCCCGACGCGCAGTCGCGCACGGGCGTATCACAATGCAGCCGCCGACGCTCGATCTCATCGCTAAAGGGGGGCATGCCAAGGGGGACGTACTGGCTGTTGCACGCATTGCGGCGATTATGGCGGCAAAGCGGACAGCAGAGACTATTCCGCTTTGTCATCCGCTTTCTCTGACGCGTGTCGAAGTGGATTTTGAGGTCGACAGTGATCAACAGTGCGTCTTTTGTGCGGCAATCACCGAGACCCGTGAGCGCACGGGCGTTGAAATGGAAGCGTTGACTGCCGTAAACGCGGGACTGCTCACTATCTATGATATGTGCAAAGCGGTCGACCGTGGCATGACCATCACCGACATTAAGTTGCTGGAAAAATCCGGCGGGCGATCGGGCGACTGGAAGCGTCAGAAATGAATACCCCCGATCCCGTTTCACGCCAGCCCAGTTGCGATGATGAGTACGATCCGGCGTTGCTATCGGTGGATACGGCCCTGGCGCGAATCGCACAGGCGGTTACTCCGATTAGCGACGTGGAAGTGGTGGCGTTGCGCGAAGCCCTCGACCGGGTACTGGGCGTCGATATCCAATCCCCGATGGCCGTGCCGAACCACACCAACTCGGCGATGGATGGCTATGCATTGCGTTTTGTCGACCTGAACGGATCGCCACTGCGGGTGGTGGGTACCGCTTGGGCAGGCAAGGCCTTTGTTGGCGTTGTGAACACTGGTGAGTGTGTACGCATTATGACGGGGGCAGTGATGCCCGAAGGCGCAGACACAGTAGTGATGCAGGAGCACGTCGAGCAGCAGGATGACGGAATCCGCGTCGCCGATGGGCAAAAGGAAGGCCAGCATGTTCGATATGCGGGAGAGGACCTTGCCGAAGGGGCGACGGCGCTGTTTTCGGGCCGCCGGCTGCTGGCGGCAGATATCGGTATGGTGGCGTCACTGGGGGTGGGCGAATTGCCCGTTCTGCGCCGCCCGCGGGTAGCCTTTTTTTCCAACGGCGATGAACTGCGCTCGATTGGTCAGCCTTTGGAGTTGGGAGACGTTTACGACTCCAACCGTTACACACTTTACGGAATGCTGAGCCGTGCGGGTACGACCTTCAACGACCTTGGGGTAGTGCGCGATGACCGGAACGAGATCAAACAGATGTTTTTGCGGGCGGCTGATATTGCCGACGTGGTGATTACGTCAGCCGGCGCATCGGTGGGTGACGCCGATTATGTCAAAGAGGTTCTGGACGAGATCGGCCAGGTCAATTTCTGGAAGATTGCGATGAAGCCAGGTCGGCCGCTGTCTTTTGGCAAGATCGGCGACAGCCTCTTTTTCGGCCTGCCAGGGAATCCGGTTTCGGTCATGGTGACTTTCTATCAGTTTGTTTTGCCTGCCCTTCGACGCCTTTCAGGCGAGACGGCGTGGCATCCGCTGCGTCTTCAGGCTCGCGCGCTGGATCGTCTCAAAAAACGCCCAGGCCGGACCGAGTACCAGCGCGGGATGCTCTCGCAGGATGAAACTGGCGCCTTGGTGGTGTCGACAACTGGCGAGCAGGGTTCAGGGATTTTGAGTTCCATGAGTCAGGCAAATTGTTTTGTGATCCTGCCCGCCGACAGCGCAGGTGTGCAATCGGGCGATGTGGTGGAGGTAGAGCCTTTCTCGGGCCTTGTCTGAATGCTACCAAAGACAAGAATCGACCACCCTAACGCCTGGACAACGGAGTCGGTGCGATCCAAGGCGGATATGGCCTATACGCTCAGCAAAGAGGAGTTGTCTGCGCTCGATACCGCCTTGAACGAAGTCAAATCCAAGGACCTTGCTGTAGAAGAGGTTACCGCGAATGATTTCCCGCTCGGCGTGTTAGAGGAGGCCGTTGCAGGATGGATACAGGAAATCGATTATGGAAAGGGCATGGTTTTTCTGCAGGGCATCCCGGTTGCGCGTTACACCAAAGACGACTGCGCACTTATTTTCTGGGGCATCGGCGCGCACATGGGAGAGGCTCAGTCCCAGAGCCTCGCCGGTGACCGGTTGGGACATGTGGTGAACCTCGGAGGAGACAATCCGCGTTACCGTGCCTACCAGAACAGTACCGAACTCGCTCTGCATACCGATGCCACTGATATTGTCGGCATGATGTGCCTGGTCCCTGCCCGTGAGGGCGGTCTCAGTGGGTACGCGGGCGCTGCCGCGATCTATAACGAACTCCTCGACCATCATCCTGATGTACTGCCGATTCTGTGCGAAGGATTTCACTACCACCTTTTTGGTGAGCACGCCCCAGGAGAATCACCGGTCACGGAAGAAAAGACTCCGGTCTTTTCTGAAAAGGATGGTTGTCTCAGTATCAGTTATCTGAGGAGCTATATTGAGATGGCATTTGCTCACATGGGTAAGGAGAAAACCGCCGCCGAGTCCGAAGCGCTGGATACCCTGGACCAGGTTGCCCACGGACCAAAATGCTTCCGTCAGTTCATGCTCTCGCCGGGAGATATGCTCTTTTTCAGCAACTATACGGTGCTGCACAATCGCACCGCGTTCGTCGATGATGATGATCTCGACAAGCGCCGTCATCTGTTGCGTTTGTGGTTAAGGGCCCACGATCCCCGCCCGCTGGTCGAGAACATTTCAGCCTTCGGCAAGCGCCGGGGAATCTCGAAACAGGAAGGCCGCACCAGCATTTACGACGGGGAACTGGAATACGAAGAGTACAGGGTCCAGATGCCCAGGCAATAACGATTGGATCCGATCCCTTAGGATGAATCTGGTTTCGTGGTAAGCGACGCTTTACGTTGGGATGAAAAATACCGCGTGGCAAGTCTTGCGCCGGCGCTTCGCGTCGAACCGCTGTTTCAGCGTCACCAGATCGACATCGGCAAACTCAGTGCACCGCGTACCGCTCTAGATATAGCAGCGGGGACTTGCCATGCTGCGGTTTATCTTGCGAAACAGGGCTTGAACGTTACGGCGGTTGACGGCTCCAGGGTTGGCCTTGCCCTGGGTAAAGAGCTTGCTGAACGTGATGGTGTTCGTATCAACACCACCACGGCAGACCTCACAGTCACTGACTTGCCGAAGGGTCCCTGGTCCCTCATCTGTTGCTTTCGATACCTGAACCGCGATCTGTTTGCCCAAATACCATCAATGCTTGTCCCGGGAGGGATGCTGTTTTGGCGTACTTTCAACGTGCATCACCTGAGCAAGGCGCCAGCGTTCAATCCAGAGTACGTGCTGCAGCCGGGAGAGTTGGCTGAGCATTTTTCGATGCTGGATGTGCTCACGCTTTCTGATGGGGATGACCCGGAAGAAAACACATCGTGGGTGGCTGCCCGCCGACCGGTTTAGGTCACAAGGCGGGAGCCCAAGTCTCAGCCGGGGGTGTTTTTTTCGACCCAGCGCTCTCCTTGGGCCAGGGTTTCTTTCTTCCAGAACGGCGCGGTCGACTTCAGTATCTCCATCATTTCCCGACAGGCATCAAGGGCCGCTTTGCGATGCGCAGAAAAAGCCGCCACCAGCACAATATCGTCGCCAGGATGAACGGTCCCTACGCGATGGACCACCAGCACGTCCTCCAGATCATGCTTGGATACAGCCTGGTCGCGCATGTCTTTGAGTTGTTGTTCCGTCATGCCGGGATAGTGTTCGAGCACCATCGCCTGAACCTCGTCTCCTTCATTGAAGTCGCGCATGGTGCCGACGAACACCGCACTGGCACCACTTTTCCCCGCAACGAGCTGCTTTGAGCGATACGCCGAGACGGTCTGCCAGGGATCAAACGGGTGCTCGCGAATCTCGACGGTCATCGGATGGTTAGCCGCCGGTCACGGGCGGGAAAAACGCCACTTCGTCACCGTCTGCAACGGCGCGATCGAGGCCGGCGTATTCCTTGTTGATGGCGACCAACATCTCTTCGTCGGGAGATTCACCACTGACGGCCTTCCAGACATCGCGCGCGCTGGCGATGCCGTCTGCCTCTACGGTTATGGTCGCGTGGCCAATGCGCTCACGCAAGCTGGCGAAGAATCGAACGTTAATGGTCATGGGAACAGGATTAATCTACAGGCAGACACTACCGTTTGCGGTTCTATAATAGGCGCAGAGAACGCGGGCCACAAGCAACGGGAAGCACAATGTCGACTCAAGCGCGTGAATTTATAGCGGTGCCGATCGCGGTAATGACAGTTTCGGATTCACGTACGGAAGCTGATGACAAGTCCGGAAAATTACTCGTCGGCCGCGTCCAGGATGCCGGCCATCAATTTGTTGAGAAGGTGATGGTGCCCGACGATGTTTTCCAGATTCGCGCGGTCGTTTCACGCTGGATCGCTAACCCTGATGTCCAGGTGGTGTTGATGACGGGTGGTACAGGAGTCACCGGATTTGACGGGACTCCAGAGGCGGTCAAACCACTTTTTGAAAAAGAACTGGATGGATTTGGTGAGATCTTCCGGGCGATCTCCTTCGAGGAAATTGGAACATCGTCTCTGCAGTCGCGGGCCGTGGCAGGTGTTGCCAACGGTACCTATCTCTTCTCATTGCCGGGTTCTTCCGGTGCCTGTGCGACGGCCTGGGACAAACTGCTGGTCCATCAACTGGACTATCGGACTCGCCCCTGTAATCTCGTTGAACTGATGCCAAGACTCCTAGAGCATCGACAGTAACAGACGCTGTAGCATGCTCTGAAGGCCCGGTTCTAAAAAGCCTCAGGTGGTTATCAGGGGTACGACGAGAGTCTCGGCGACGATGATTGGTGTCGTTATGTGTATTGCTCTACCACTGTTTTCAGATTGATAGTTATCGCTCATGCGTGACAGTGCCTAAACGATGAAACCACATCAGTCATCCTCAGATAGCTCATCCCGAACAGGCCGGCGAAGGAGGGCGCGAACTCATACACCCAGATCAGGAGCCCTGTCTCAGTTACCGTGGGGTCAGCCGCAATATGCTGATACACCAACAGAGCCACTGGACGCAGAAGGCGTGGAGCGTATTCACGGCGCCGCAATGCAGATTCTCGAGGAGATTGGTATTGATTTTCTACATGACGAGGCACGCGAGATTCTTCAGCAAGCGGGCTGTGATGTCCGAGCCGACTCCGTTACGGTCAGAATGGACCGTGCTCTGGTCATGGAACAGGTCGCCAAAGCCCCCCGCCGGATCGTAATGACCCCCCGTAACGAAGATCGTGCCCTAGTGTTTGGAGAGGCTTATGCGGCTTTCGGTCAAGTCTCCAGCCCGCCGAACGTCTCAGATCTGGATCATGGTCGGCGAGTCGGTAACCGTGCCGACTACCAGAACTGGATCAAACTGACGCAGAGTTTCAACTGTATCCATTTTGTCGGGGGGTATCCGGTGGAACCGGTGGACCTGCACGCTTCGA
>JBMUHF010000160.1:0-17696 GCA_050302555.1 Arenicellales bacterium
TCTTCCACATTGAAGGTGTTTAAGGTCTCGAGCAATACCCCGACCACGGCATCCCAGGATTCTTCTGTAATGCCCAATCCCTGGTGCGTCTTTTCAAGATGGGCATCGTCAAAGGAGGCGGGGCCCCCCATAGCCGAAGCAAAAAACCGGGTCTGATGATCAATCAACCGAGACATGTCTACGCTTTCAAAATGGGGTGACAGAATATCGTTATCCAGAACACCATCATAAAAATGCTCAACCACTTTATGGACGGTGGCAAACCCACCATATTTTTCAAAAAGACTTTGTTCCATAATCTCTCTCCAGAAAACGAAAAGTTATTTGTATAGTTAGCAAAACCCTAAAATTTTAGATATTTATAGCACTTCTTTCAGGAACTTCCCAGCCTTGGATGGAATCTCCCAAATGCTTGATTCAAGCAGTCGCCACCGCTTCATATCGATCGAGGTTTGCTTCGAATTCGTGCAAACGCTTCCAGATCGACCGAAGTTCCGTGATGGTGGTCCAGTTGTGCAAAAAGAGCGAGAAGCCGCCGTGAACCTTTGAGAAGGCATTGGAGACCTGCACCATTACTCCGAGAGTCAGCATCCCGGTGAAAAGTCCCGGGCCCATGACGAGATAGGGCACGATTGCCATGAACTGGTCATACGAGGTAGACCAGGCATCGAAGTAGCCATAATGAAAATACAGCCGCTGATAGTTGCGCCGAATATCCTTGAAGAAGCCTCGAAGTTTCCCAAGATCAGCATAGTTGACCTTGTCATCTTCTCCCAGGACTAGGTCCTTTCGAAAAGCGGCCTCGACTTTCTGGTTGTTGTATTCAAGGCCCGGCAGTTTCCAGCCGACGAACCACGAGATGAAAAGCCCTCCAAGGGAAATAACCAGAGCGCCCCAGACTAGCGAACCTTCAATATCACGCAGTACAGGAACGTCTACCTTTTCCGACAAACCATAGAGCACCGGGATGAATGCGATAAGGGTCATCACAGCCCGCACGATCTGCAAGCCCAAAGACTCAACGATGCGCGCGAAGCGGTTGCAGTCTTCCTGAATGCGCTGTGATGCCCCTTCTATCTCATGATCAACCGAACGCCAACGAGGGATGTAGTTGAAGGTAATCGCCTCGCGCCAGCGCAGACCATAAATCCGAGTGAACCAGCCGGTGAAGATCGCAAGAACCACGTACGGAAACGCGATGACCACAAATGACGGGTTCCCCGTAAAGCCCGATGTGGCGTACTCAATTGAAATCAGTTCACTGAAGAACTGATCGATACCTTCCTGAGGCTTTTCAGAAAAGCTAGCGGCGTTTTGCAAAAGGTCATAAAAGCGGCCATACCATTCGTTGATCGCGACCGTCATCTGCACCTGCAACCACAATGAGGACATAAGCAACGCACCGCCCCCATAGGCCCAAAGGGCCCACTGTCGGGATTGATAAAAGGCCTTAATCATCTTGGGTCTCGCAAATCATTTTCTTGCTCTCAGGTCTCGAAACCTTGCTAGATCCCTGTGGGAAGCATTCCCACTGCATAAAGCGATTACTTTTACCACAGCACGGATACCTCGGTGAATTAAAATTCGTTAAGATTTGAGTCACTAGTTTTGGAGATAGTCGATTTGTCTGAGTACGATTACATTATTGTTGGCGCAGGGTCTGCCGGCTGCGTGCTTGCCAATCGACTGAGCGAGGTCTCTCAGAATCAGGTACTGATCCTCGAAGCGGGTCCGATGGATCACAAACCGATGGTCCATATCCCAGCAGGGGTGTACCACGCCTACAAAGACCCCAGCATCAACTGGAACTACACCAGTGAACCGGAGCCCGAATGCGACGATCGCAGAATCGACTTGCCCCGCGGTAAGGTGATCGGCGGTTCATCTTCGATCAACTCGATGGTTTACATGCGCGGGCACCCTATGGACTACGACCGGTGGGCGGATTCCTTCGGTCTTTCAGACTGGCGGTTCGAGCGATGCCTGCCCTACTTCAAGCGCTGCGAGTCCTCCGACCGGGGAGAAAGCGCATGGCGCGGGGGCAGTGGCCCCCTTGGAGTAACCCGGGGTACATTGCAGAACCCTCTCTTTGATGCGCTCTATGAAGCGGGAAAACAGTCCGGTCAGGGTACTTCTGATGATCTCAATGGCTACAAGCCCGAGGGCATCGCGCGCCTTGATAGTACGACCCGCTACGGACGCCGCTGCAGTGCTGCCGTTGCGCACCTAAAGCCCGCACTCAGGCGGCCGAATCTAACTCTGCAAACGCGAGCACTTTCCCGAAAACTGATTATTGAAAACGGCCGGGCGCGCGGCGTTGAATATGAAGTCAATGGTCAAGTAACCCAGGCCTTCGCTGCGAAAGAAGTCATTGTCAGTTGCGGCGCTATAAAGAGCCCGCAACTTCTCATGCTCTCTGGGATCGGCTCTGCCGATGCCTCGAAGGCCTTGGATATCACACCGCAAGTCAATTTGCCCGGCGTGGGCCAGAATCTGCAGGATCACCTCAGTATCGACAGTGCCTTTTACTGCAAGAAACCGGTCACCCTGCATACCCTCACGCAGCCGCTCAAAAAACTCGGTGTGGGTCTTCAATGGCTAGCAACCCGCTCCGGCGTTGGCGCCTCGCACATCTGGGAGATGGGGGATTTGTCTTTGGCAACGATCAGGTAACACACCCGAATCTTCAGTACCACTTCACGCCGGTCTACAGCGAGTGGCGGGACAGGAAAATCCGCCTTGAACAAGGCTATGTACTGACCTGCGACCATCTGCGCCCCAAAAGCCGGGGCGAGATAAAGCTTCGGTCAGCCGACCCGACTGACCGACCTGCTTCACACTTTAACTATTTAAGTCACCCTGACGACACAAAAGAAATGATCGAGGGACTGAACATCATGCAAGACCTACTAACCCAACCCGCCTTTGACGAATTCCGCGGCGAGCGGATCTGCCCCACACCGCAGTTGCAGTCGGACAGTGAACTCGAAGCCTGGGTACGGGCAAACAGCTCTACCGATTACCATCCCAGCGGAACCTGCCGCATGGGTCAGGATGGCCTGGCTGTGGTGGATGAAGAGTTACGGGTACACGGCATAGATCAACTGCGCGTGGTCGACGCATCCATAATGCCGGACATTGTCAGCGGCAACCTCAACGCACCAACGCAGATGATCGGAGAACGCGCCGCCGACTACATCCTTGGTAAGCCGCAACTCCCGCCGGAAAAGGCAAGGTTTCATTTTCTGGAGTCGTAATCTGCCGGCAGCATCGCTTACGCACCTGCGCGCCGGGCCAGGCGTTTTCCATCCAGCCAGACTACAAACCCCCCGGCAGCAATCAGGACAATTCCAAAGAGCGCCATAGTGTTGGGAAACTCATTGAACACCAGATAGCCCCAGAGCAGGACCAGCGGTAAATTGCTGTACTCAAACGGCGCAAGAAGAGAAGCCTGGGCGCTACGATAAGCCGCCGAAATTGACAGAGCCGTAATCGCCGACAATACCCCAATCGCGGCCAAATAAATCATGTCAGACGATGCAGGCCAGTGCCAGGCACGCAATATAAACTCAATCCCTGGGTCTGTATGCCCGGCAAACTGTCCACCCCCAACGACGAGCCCCATCAGCACACTCACCAGAAGAAAAGCACCCTGCGCTGTGACTGCCAGCAGTGGGGCACTTTCAGTGTTACCGATATGACGCGTCACCGTAGCAAAGCCGGCATAACAAAAGGCGGCCGCAAGCGGCCAGAGATATGCCAACTCGATGTGCGCACTGAAGGGTTGCACCACCAGGATCATGCCCGTCAATCCGACCAACACCGCCAGCCACCGGAATGGGCCAAACTGCTCACCGAGAAAATACCAGGAGAACACGGTGATGATTACGGGAGCAAAAAACACCAAAGCAGACGCCTGGGCCAACGGTAAACTGGCAAGGCCTGTAAAAAATGTCATGTTGGCAATGACCAGCAACAATCCACGCAAGATATGCGCGCCGGGTCGGCGGGTATGCAAAGTCATGATCCCATGCCGAAACAGCACCGGCAGCAAAATCACCAGACTGATGACAGCACGGATGAAAACCAGCTGGTGCAACGCATAGTCGCCGCTCAGCATTTTCATCATAGTATCCATGATCGAGATGCAGAACATGGCCAGCAGCAAATTAAGAACAGCTTTGAGGTTCAAGGCAATTATCTTTGAGTAAGTATCTTAGCGTGCCAGCTAAGTGCGGGGGTCATCTCTAGCAAACGACCCGGGTGCCGATACTACACCGGTTACAGCGACCTTCGCATAAACCGTCAGGTCGATAGGATTCACCTCCTTCCAGGGGCTCGTAACGGTGACTCGCCCTTAATGCCGGGCGGCACGCATATACTTAGCTACTGAAAAGGAAGGCCCGATCCAAATGAACATCCTCTTTATCATGTGTGATCAGTTACGCGCGGACTATCTGTCGTGCTCTGGCCACCCTCACCTTGAGACCCCCAATATCGATGCGCTGGCTGCGCAGGGGGTACGTTTTGATCGCGCCTATTGCCAGGATCCTCTGTGCGGACCGTCAAGGGCAAGTTTTTACACCGGTCGATACGTCTCTTCCCACGGCGTCATGGCTAATGAAGACCCTCTTCGGATTGGCGAACTGACGCTGGGGGACTATCTTCGGGAAACCGGTATGCAGGCAGTGGTTGTCGGTAAATCCGAGGGCAAATTCAATGCCGCCGCTGCAATGCGTTTTCAGGTAACCGAAGGGTCAGAACAGGAACAATGCCTTCGCAATAATGGGTTCACGCCCTATGAACTCTTTGCCGGACTTTACCCCGATCCCATCCTGCCGGCAGACCTTGGTTACAGTGACTATCTTCGAAGCCACGGTTTTGATGGCGACAATCCTTGGGAGACCTGGGCCAACAGCGCGGTTAATGAACGGGGTAAAACCGTCAGCGGATGGCAGATGCGCAATGCTCACCTCGCGGCGAGAGTGCCTGAGGAATATTCAGAAACCGCTTTTGTCACTGACCGGGCAATCGAATACCTCGACGGCCTGCAGACGGGTAAACCCTGGTGCATGCACCTCAGTTACATCAAACCGCACTGGCCTTACCTTGCGCCAGCGCCCTATCACGAACTGTATGGCGCAGAAGATATATTGCCCGCAGTACGCAGTGATCAGGAAAAAGAAAACGCCCATCCTGTGTACCAGGCGTTTATGGCACAGGACTATAGCGAAAATTTCTCACGTGATGAGGTCCGGCAAACCGTGATCCCGACCTACATGGGTCTCATTCAACAGATCGATCATCATATCGGACGGGTAATCTCAAAACTTGACGAAAAAGGCCTAAGGGAATCCACCCTTATCGTGCTGACCAGTGACCATGGCGACTATCTTGGAGATCACTGGCTTGGGGAAAAGGATCTCTATCACGAACCTTCGATCCGGATACCGCTGATCATCAGCGATCCTTCGCCCGCTGCCGATACCACCCGTGGCCTTGCGCGAGATGATCTCGTCGAATCGATTGATCTCGTGCCCACTTTTGTTGAAAGTGCCGGGGGAGTTGTCTCTCCCCAGCGCATGGAAGGACGCTCGCTCCTGCCCCTGCTACATGATGCCACACCAACCCTACCCTGGCGTGAGTTTGCCATCAGTGAGATCGACTTTGGTCACCGCGGTTCGCGTCACCTCCTTGGGGTACATCCTTATGACTGCCGGGCGTGGATTATCCGTACCGCCAAATGGAAATATGTCCTGCACCAGAAATTCCGTCCACAGTTATTCGATCTGGTGGACGACCCCAACGAGTTTCATGATCTTGGAGATGATTCCAACTGCAGTCGAGTGCGCGAAGAACTTCATGAGATGTTGTTTGGGTGGCAACGAGCCTTAAAAACCCGTACCGAAATCCCCATGGATGATCTGATGGAGCGTGGATCCAACCGCGACGAGGAAGATTTCGGCATCCTAATCGGCCACTGGTAGGCCTGAGCCCTGGCAACGCTCAGACTGAGCGGCTTTGCGCCTTCTTGCCCCTCGCCCGGAGCAGTACCGTGAAGTGCGCCACGAGTGCGATGACAATGATGGCAAAAATCGTGCCGGAGACCGGCCGGTTAATGAAGTCGAGCAGTGTCTCAATACGCGCTAGACTGGCCCGGAACCGCTGCTCCATGATGCCTCCCAAAACCATGCCCAGCACGATCGGGACCAATGGCAATTTGAGGCGCTTGAGGATATAACCGATCAATCCGAAAACTGCGCAGACGGCGCAGTCCACAATCGCATTTCGCAGTGAATAAACCCCAACAAAAGACAGCACCAGTATGCACGCACCAAGAAAGCGTCCCGGTATAGCAATCACCTTGAGCAGGGTATTAGTGGACACCATCAAAAATACCAGCACCAGGACATTCACCAGGAACAGACACATGTAAAGGGTGACCAGAAAATCTGGCTGGGTCTGAAAAAGTGCGGGACCGGGAATAATGCTGTGTATATAAAAGACCGAGAGCATCATGGCAGTGAGCGCCAGCAAAGGAATCATCGCCGCTGCCGGAACCGCGTTATTCGCTGACTCCGAGGCAATCAACCCCTCAGGCGAACCCTAGCCGGACAAGAGCCCGCATTGGGGATCACGTCCATCCTGATACAGGACGGTCAAACCACATATGGACCTGGCCGGTACCAATCGCATTCTCATATTCACTGAATCGCCGACCCACGGCGTGACATTCCGCCCCACCTACTGCCGCCACCATCATCAGGTAGTGGCCGAACAAACCCTCCGGACGATGCGGCATGAACTCATCCATGGCGTTGACCACAGAGGCGTGATCCCCCTGCTCCCACCATGCAATTCGTTGTTCATCTGCTGCGCGCGCCTGAGGTGTGATGATATGCACGGGGTCACACGACTCGTGCTTGTCCAGTTCTTTCATAGGATAAAACCTGTGGCTCAAGGAGCCGCTGGCAATCAACACCACACGTTGCCCCGATTGCCGAATGGCTTCACCGAAGCCCCGCCCTACCCTAAGAAACTCATCGTGGCCGGCTGTCTGGCAAATGCTGACCGAAAGCCATTTCTCGCCGCGGTTAAGGTAATGGGCAATATTGACCGTGCCGTAGTTGACCGGCAGGTGAGGATCTGCGTTGGCAGTACAGCGAACACCCGTGTCGCTTGCACCTGCCGCGAGCGCCTCGGCAAACACCGGATCACCCGCCATATCGTAATGCACCTGATTCAATCCCCGGGGCACCTCTTCTGAGGTATACACCCCCTTTCGGCGATCATGTGCGGTCACGATAAATTCAAACAGGGAGAACCAGTGGGTGTCGAAGACAATGATGACATCCGGGCGCAATTCATCGAGCACCTCGGTCCGCAACCGCTCAAGGCCCGGAACCAGACTAATCTCGTTACCGTCGTTTAGCTCCCGGCGCACCGCCTCGGGAAGCATGATCGTGGGGACATGCGACAAGAACCCCGCGCCGACCACTTCACCCATACTACCTCCTCCTGTTCCAACTTCCTGTTCTACTTCTTTTATTAGAAAAGTCTAATAGACAAATCGTTCGGGTCTAAACTATCATGTCTTCGACGACCCCGCAAGATAGATCACAATGAACCCAACCGAACTCACCGCAGCCGGTGACGCCCACGCAGATATCACGTCACACGACACCTTTGCCCAGGGCGTGCCTCATGCCACTTTCGAGCGGTTGAGACGAGATGATCCGGTCTGCTGGATCGAGCGCGGCGAGGGGTTGGGTTTCTGGGCGGTTACTCGCCACGAGGATGTGATCACGATCAACCGTGACCATGCTCGGTTCAGTTCGGCCCACGGCATTCGCATCGAAGACCAAACCGCCGACGAAGTTGAGGCAAGGCGGACATTTCAGGAGACCGATCCCCCGGTTCATACCCGGGCACGCCTGCACCTTAACCGGGCATTCAGCAAGAAGATCATCGCGGCCTACGAGGAACAGGTCCGTGAAATCGCGATAGAGATTCTTGATGAAGCCTTGGCCCAGCGTGAGTTTGACGCTGTCAAGATGATTGCCCGTAAATTGCCGATGCGGATTCTGGGCCGGGTGCTGGGCCTTCCCGACGAAGACCTTGACTGGCTGGTCGACAAAGGTGACGCGCTGATCGCGAACACTGATCCCGATTTCACAGATCATGTCATCGATCAGGTAAACACTGACGAATACCGTTTTTATCCATTCCGCTCACCTGCCGGTAAAGATTTATACGACTATGCGGAAAAGCAGGCGGCGCTGCGGCGCGAGCAGAACACCGATGATCTTTTGTCTTTATTTCTGGCGCCCATGAAGAACGGTGAGACTTTCAGCGATCTTGAGTTCAAGAATGCTTTTGCGTTGCTGGTGTCAGCGGGAAACGATACCACCCGCTACAGCATCACCTCTTCGATCAAAGCGATGATTGACCATCCCGAATTACTCGACACCTTCCGCACGATCGATGATGCACAGTGGCTGAAGGCTGTAGAGGAAATGCTACGCTGGGCATCGCCGACAATGTATTTTCGGCGTACCGCTATCGAAGACGTCGATTACAAAGGTCATCACATCAAACAGGGTGACAAGGTGGTTCTATGGTTTGTCTCGGCCAATCGTGATCAGGCCGTGTTTGCGGACCCCTTCCAAATTAATATCGGCCGCGATCCGAACCCCCACTTGGCCTTTGGCCAGGGCGGAGTACACGCGTGTCTCGGCATGTGGCTCGCGCGGCTGGAACTTCGGGTGGTACTGAAGGAACTCGTCAAACGGATCAGCAGTATTGAGCAAACCACAACTGAGACCTTCTTGCGATCCAATTTTATTGGTGGCATAAAATCACTTCCAGTTGCTGTAAAAATAAAATAGTGGCCTTTGTTTGATGGGGCAGCCTGTCGTCCTAAAAATATGCTGTCCTGAGAACCGGACTGCTTTTCGAATACAAAGACTGTGGGATGGAGGAAAGTATGAGTACTTATAAACGTATGCGAGTGTTGTTTTGTGATCACCTGAACCTGCCCCGGGGTAAGTACCTACCCGAGTCGGTAGCAAAATCTGGTAATGCCCGTTTCTGCATCAGCCTTTTTGGCCTTACCCATGACCGGGAGTTAACCCCTGTCACGGGCTCAATGATGCTCGAGGGCCTGCCCGATCTTGAGGCCATATTTGATCCCGCTGATGTGCGGCCGAGTTGGGAAGAGGATACGGGAATTGTTCTGGCAGACCTTCAGAAAGACGGCACTGCCCTGCCAACCTGCGGCCGTAGCCTGCTGAAACGCACCATCGCCCAGTTCGGGGAACAAAACCTTGATACCCAGGTTGGTATCGAGCTCGAAGCTTTTATCTTCCAGCGGGGAGAAAACGGCGCGTGGGTGCCTTATGACACCCCGGGGGCATTTGTTTATGGTTCCGGGCAGTCAGTTGATCCCGCAGGCCTGATTGATGATATCTGGCGCCAGGCAGAACTTTGCAACCTTCCAATTGAATCACTCAACTCCGAATACGACTGGCCCCAGTTCGAACTGACACTCAGATACTCCGATGCCCTTTCAGCAATCGACAACATTTTTCTGTTCAAGGTGATGGCTAAGGAGATTCTGGCGAAACGCGGGTATCTGTTGAGCTTTATGCCCAAGCCTCTGTCGGACCGGGGCGGCAGCGGGCTGCATGTCAATTTCAGTTTCAATGACAGCAAGGGCGGTAACGCCCTTGCAGATCCCAATGGACAGGATGGGATTTCTGATCTTGCGCGCCGATGCATTTCCGGCCTGATACAGCACCATGAAGGTATGGCCGCACTGCTCGCGCCAACGGTGAATTCGTACCGTCGACTGCGACCGGCGAGTCTGTCGGGCTACTGGGCAAACTGGGGTCTTGACCATCGCGGTACCACGGTCCGGATTCCGGGTGAGCGCGGCAGTGCCACCCGGATCGAACACCGGATGGCAGACTGCGCCGCCAACCCTTATGTGGCGACAGCAACGGTTCTTCAAGCGGCGAGGCTTGGCATCGAAAACGGATATGAACTCACCCCGGAAGAGACCGGGGATTGTTTTGAGAATATCAATACCGAGCGCTGCGTCCCGGAGAACCTCGGCGCCGCACTGGCCGCACTGCGGTCTGACGAGACCTTGGTTGATGCAGTCGGTCCTGATCTGGTGGCGAACTTCTGCGAAATCAAGGAGGTCGAATGGGGAAAATATCTTGCCCACACCACCGACTGGGAACTCGATTACTACCAGAATTTTATCTAAAGCCGGTATTTCTTTGCCTCCCCACACGATGCTCTGGATGGGCTTAACACACTAACATGACTGAGTCTTCTGCACGTTTTGAGGTCGAGGGTGTTTCGATCTCGCCAGACCATTACATCAATGGGGTTCGTGTCGCTTCAGCGGTATCTTTTGAGGACCGATCACCCCTCGACTGGAGCCGTGTGCTCGGACATATGGCACGAGGCAATGCCGAGACAGCTGATGCAGCACTGAGTGCAGCAGATGCCGCATTCCCCGCCTGGGCCACGCTTTCCTGCGAGGCTCGCGGTGAATACCTCCACCGCCTAGCCGTACTCATTGATGAGCACGTCGAGGAAATTGCCAGAATTGAATGTTTAGACATGGCGATGCTCGAGGAGAGCCTCAAATTACGCGTCATCCCCAGGGGTGCTCGGAATTTCCGCGCCTATGCAGACCTTGCGATCGCGTATCGGGCGCGCACTTGGAGTTCTAACAACACTGATAACCGCGTACTTCGAATGCCCGCGGGTCCTGCAGTAATCATCACGCCGTGGAATGCGCCATTTATGCTCTCCACGTGGAAATGCGCTCCGGCGCTCGCCGCCGGCAACACCGTAATCCTGAAACCCGCCGAGTGGTCACCTCTCACAGCCTCAATACTTGCAGACTTGATCGATGAAGCAGGTTTCCCGCCGGGAGTTTTTAACATTGTTCAGGGTATTGGCGAAGAGATTGGTGCACCCCTGGTCGCTGATGCCCGGGCGCGCCGGGTGTCATTTACCGGATCACCCGAGACAGGTCGCCTGATCGCAAAAGCCGCCGCACAGAATCTTTCGCCTTTCACTGCGGAACTCGGCGGGAAAAGCCCGCTGATCGTGTTCGCTGATGCCGATATTGATGCAGCGGCCAAAAAAGCTGCGGGCCAATACGATGATGCCGGTCAGGTCTGTCTCGCCGGAACCCGCCTGCTGGTCGAATCATCCGTCCGAGATACATTCCTTAACAAGTTCCTGGCCTATACCAAGGCGCACGTGCTCGGCGACAGCCGGAGCAGCGATACCACCGTCTCGCCCCTGATTCATATGGATCATCTGGCACGGGTAGATGCCTTTGTGCAAAGAGCGAAGACGAATGGCGACCGCGTCATGATCGGCGGTCGCATCTGGCGTGAAGGCGGGTTGTGGTACGAGCCTACGCTTATTGAGCCAGTATCCAATGAATCGGAAATTGTGCAAAACGAGGTCTTCGGTCCAGTACTAACGCTGCAGACCTTTGACAGCGAAGAAGAAGCTATCACTCTCGCCAACAGCACGGCTTACGGGCTCGCCGGGATGTGCTACACGTCTGACGCCGCCCGGGCCGAGCGGGTCGGATTTGCGGTACGCGCAGGCACGGTATGGGTGAACTGCTTTTTGATCCGCGATCTGACTGCACCTTTCGGCGGGACCGGAATTAGCGGTATCGGGCGTGAAGGCGGCGACTTTGCACTGGATTTTCACAGCGATCTTAAGACACTGCAGATTCTTCAGGATTCCGTGACCTGATATGCCTCAAATCTGCTTTCGGCAAAAGGACGGTTCCAGCCAGACCGTCGAGGCCAAAACCGGTCAGACCCTCATGCACGAGGCGCTGCGCCATGGTGTAGCGGGTATCATCGGAGAATGCGGAGGATCGTGCATGTGTGCCACCTGTCATATTTATTTGGAAGATCCCGAGCGTTTTGGCCTCGGTAGTATCAGCGAAATGGAAGAAACTATGCTGGAGCTTGAGGGCGAAGATGTAACACCGGACAGCCGACTCGCCTGCCAGATAGAGGTAAGCCCCGAACTTGAAGGGCTAACCGTCACTGTCGCTCATACCACCCAAGACACATGAGCCATATTGTCATTATCGGTGCGGGTCATGCCGCGATCCAGTGTGCGGCCAGTCTCCGTGACCTTGGCAACACATCGCCGATCACGATCATCAGCGCTGAATCCGACCTGCCCTATCACCGGCCACCGAACTCCAAGAAATATATCGTTGAAGGTGTTCCGGAGGACTTTTCGCTTCTGCGCGCCGCTGACTTCTACGAGACCGAAAAGATCGATCTGTTGCTGGGCGAAACTGTCGAATCGGTTGACCCTGCTGGCCGTCAGGTCAAGTTCGCCTCTGGAGGCGGACTCGGGTTTGAAAAGTTGGTTATGGCACCGGGCTCTGAACCGCGAACCCTGCCGATCCCAGGGATCGAGCATGCACCGTCTCTTTACTCCCTGCAGGATGCCCGTGATATCTACTCACGTCTTTTGGCGGCAGATACCGTAGCGGTGATCGGTGGCGGTTTTATCGGACTTGAAATCGCTGCCGCGGCAGCAGTTTCCGGCAAAGCTGTTACCGTAATTGAGGCCGCACCTCAGATACTGGGCCGTTCATTGACGCCTAATCTTGCTGAACGGATTCGATCAATTCATGAAGCAGCCGGAATCTCAATCATCGACTCCGTATCAGTGGAAGAAGTTACACCCGACGGCGTTTCCACAGACGGTGGGTTTATCGGTGCCGACCTTGTGTTGTGCGGTGCCGGCAGCGTGCCGCGTACCCATCTCGCTGAGACAGCAGACCTTGAAATAAATAACGGTATTGTGGTCAATCAGTATCTTGAAACCAGCATCGCCAATATCTACGCGATTGGCGATGCTGCCTGCTTTTTATCCGCTTCAGGGGCCCGCCGGCGCTACGAATCCGTACAGAACGCTAATGATCAGGCCCGAGCGCTTGCAAAAACCTTATCGGGTGAGCGCACAGCCTATGGCGCTTTGCCCTGGTTCTGGTCGGATCAGGGCACTATCAAATTGCAGATGGCCGGCGACAGTGGTAACGCCTCAGAGACGGTGATCGTCGAAGGCGCGCAGGCGCCCCAGGTGGCGGCTTTTTGTTTTGACGCGCAGGATCATCTTTGCGCGCTCGAGACCATCAACTGGCCCGCCTATCATGCGCTATCTCGAAAAGCGCTGTCCGACGGCCGCGTGATCGGCCGTGAGGCGCTCGCAGTGGCAGATTTCGACCTTAAAGCTGCTCTCAAGCGCTGAGCACAAACCTGCCCCAGATCTCAATCCTCTAGCTGGCTTTTGTAGTGCTTGGCACCCTGCCCCTGGGGCACGCGTTTGCCGCGGTGTTCCCAGTCGCCTCCCATCGCAGTCGAGACCACCTCTTCTGAACTGCTGGGCTGAGCACCGAGCTCATCCCGGATCGGAGTCGGCCCGTGTACGATCCGGTTACTGAGGATACCCAAACCCTCGACCTCGACCTCGACGATATCGCCGGGCTGCACAGGGCGACTGTTAGCCGGGGTGCCCGACAACAGGATATCGCCGGGCTCTAGGGTAATGTTGCGGGCAATATCAGCAACCAGGTAGTGCATATCCCATTCCATCTCATCGGTATTGCCGTCCTGCATGACTTTGCCGTTGACCCGAGTGGAGATCTGTTTGCCATGGAAATCCCAGTCCGTCACCAGGCCTGGCCCAACCGGACACAGCGTATCCGATCCTTTAACCCTTAACATCGAGCCTGCATCAGTATCTCGAAAATCATGAAGACCATAGTCATTGGCGACGGAATAGCCGGCGATGTAGTCTCTGGCTTCTGCCTGACTGATGTTGCGGCAATGACGTCCAATGATGATGGCGATCTCGCCCTCGTAGTTAAGCCATTGACAGCGTTCCGGGCGAACCACGTTGGTGCCATGTGCGCATAATGCGGTTACCGGCTTATGAAAGTAAGTGGGCGCGCTCGGCAGTTTGGTCATGTATTCCTCGACCCGACTGCGGTAATTAAGGTGCACGCAAACGATCTTGCGGGGTTGGACCGGGGGAAGATGTACAGCACTTTCGGCCGCGACTTCCCGTCCATCGTTGCTGACCAGTACGTCGCCTTCACGTCTGACCCGAGTCGCGTAGCCATCGAGCAATATGTTTCTGAATTCAGCCATTACCAGATAGTTGTTGATTTCATTAGGTTCCGAACGATATTATAGCCAAAAGAATGTGCAATAAAAAGGAGACTCTCATGGTAAAGGGTTTTATGTTTCCCCGAACCGCAACGGGCCGTGCCTCGCTGCTGCCGGATACACCCTGGCATTACTCGGGCACCATGCTGACTCTTGAGTACCGTACTGACCCTGACGCAGTGGCCGAGTTGCTGCCGGAGGGCGTGACGCTTGCTGACGAAGACCCCGGCGCGGTGGCGGTAATTTGGGCCGACTGGCAGAGTTGCTCGGACAGTTTTGAGGAGATCCTTGATCCGGTACGCAGCCAGTATTTAGAGGCCTTCGTAGTAGTCCGATGTCAGTATCAGGGTACGCATTACTCACGCTGTGTATATATCTGGGTGGACAAGGACTACGCCCTCGTCCGAGGCCAGCACCAGGGCTACCCAAAAAAACTCGCCTCCATCCACATGACCCGGCCGATCACTGTTGGTCAAGCCGGCGCGCGTCTGGAGTCCGGCGGGCGTTTTGGGGCCACGGTTGCTGCCTACGATCGCAGGCTCATTCAGGCCGAATTTGAAATCAGCGGGCCCAGCGATCACGCCGGCTTCGTCAACGGCCTGCCGATGCTACACAACCGAATCATGCCGGCCATTGAGGGAGACGGAAGCGACAGTCTCGATGAGCTCGTGACGATGTCCGCCTACCAAAGTGAAATCGGCCGCACCTTTACCGGGGATTTCAAATTGGAACTATTCGACTCCCCCACCGAAGAACTCACGCGTCTCGCACCAAAAGAACTGATTGCCGGATATTGGCGGGAAGTCTCCTTCTCCTGGAAGTCGGGAACCACCCTTGCCCGGCGCAATCTGACAGAGATCGGAAGTGACTGATTCTCATCATGACAGTTCGATCACAAGAGCGGAAAAAGCCGCTCATAAGCGTGTACGCGCATTGGGTGTCGATCTCAGCTCTATGGATGCGGTCGCAAATATCTTCCGTGCGGCCAACGGTATTCGCAACAAAGCGGAGCGCGACCTGCTGACTCGTCATGGGCTTTCGTTTACCGGATTTACCGTACTCTGGGTCCTATGGGTCTGGGGGCCTCGGGAATCCCACCAGCTGGCCGAAGAATCGGCGGTGTCCAAAAGCACGCTAACCGGCGTCATCAAGACACTGCACGGCTTGAAACTGGTTGAACGCGAAGATCATCCCACCGATGGTCGACGTCTCGTCATCAGACCCACGGATAAAGCCGTCCAGTTGATGGAGGATCTCTTTCCCAGATACAACCAACTCGAGAAAGAAGTGACCAGCGGGCTCACAAAGAAAGGCAAGAGTGATCTAATCAAGAAACTACGGGCAGTGCTGCATACCCTCGAGGGATAGCAGCGACTGCTGCGGTATCGATCCGCTATCGGAGGCTACATGGAACTGACAGGAAAACGGGTCCTGATTACCGGCTCTTCCCGTGGAATTGGTCTCGCCACTGCGATTCTCTTCGCATCAGAAGGCGCTTTGGTTGCAATCAATGGAAAGACGGACGCGTCCACACAGGCCGCACTTTCCAAATTTCCCGATCCTGGTAATGTCATACCGATCCCGGGTGATGTGAGCAAACTGGCCGGATGCGTCTCGGTCGTTGAACAAGTCACGAATGCTCTCGGCGGACTAGACGTGCTTGTCAACAATGCAGGAGTGGCGTCGTTTTGCTCAATCGATGAAACAGACGAACAAATCTGGGACAACACCATTGATACCAACCTCAAGAGTACTTACTTTTGTATCAAAGCGGCTCTCGATGCACTCAGAAGTTCCCAAGGTAACATCGTCAACGTTGCCTCTGATGCAGGGCTGCAGGGTGAAGCGGGTCTGACCGCCTACTGTGCCTCAAAGGGCGGTGTGGTTACACTCACGAAAGCGCTCGCGATTGAACTCGCACCGCAGGTCAGAGTGAACTGCGTCTGTCCGGGCTATGTTGATACCGACATGGTCCGGCGGAATAACATAGATAAGGCAGACGATCCGGCCGCTGAAGAGCAACGGCTTCTGTCAATGGCGCCGCTGCACCGCCTAGCGGATCCGAGCGAGGTCGGCCATGTAATTGCTTTTCTCGCCAGCGACCGCGCCAAGAATGTTACCGGTGCCACTTGGCAGATTGATGGGGGCAGCACGGCCGGGCAGTAACCCGCCGGATCAAATACCCCTTAGCGCCACTGCTTCTCCTCGGCAGACCAATGTGTCCCCGGCAGACGGCCCTCTTTGATGAACGCATTCATCACATTCTGCAACACTTGGGAGGCATTGTTATCGAAGTTATTGACCGGGAGCGCCTGACCGTAGGCAATCGAGCCGGTTGAAAACACTGCGCCGTCATTAGAGGAAGTGAAATACACCATATCTGCCCGGATCCGATGGTCATACGTTCCAGTCATACCGGGGAACGCGTACAGAATCTCTTCGCACACAAGCATGTAGTTATCTGTGTGGCCGCCTGATGATGCAATAATCTTGGCGTGCGGTGGCGTTCCTTTTTCAAGGTCATAGCGATCCATTTCGATACCGCCAGCACCGCCATGGGCAAGCCCAAAGTCGCCGATAATTTCTCCTTCGACTCCCTCGGTGATCCAGGAAACCGTTCGATGCCAGCTATCCGGCATTCGTCGGTAGGGCCGAGTTGACTCGAAACCCTGGGAAATAAAGCCTACGCCAACGGCTTTCTGCGGCGGGCGCCCAAGGTTCTTCCACAAACCCCCCTTCTGACCAGTCGTTTGAAGATAATGCTCTCCAGGCATTGCATTCCATGCTCGCATTCCAGAATCAAGTTTTCTCGACTCCATGCACCACGGTTCATCCTCGGGGAAGTCTACGTTCCAGTAATAACCGTTTCCGCCCATATAGATCAGGCGCCCGCCTGCGGCGACAAAATCCTCAGTCGCATCCAGCATACGCTCTGAATAATATTCGCTGTGGGTACCTGTGATAACACACTTGTAAGGTGTCAGGGCATCGATCCCTTCGCGGTGGAGGTCTTCGTCGGTAATGACCTCGTAGTCATAACTATGATGTTCCAGCCAGCCAATGATTGAAAGATCGGCCGGAAACTGCCACGTCACGCCACTAAGGCATTGTCGGTACTTGGGCCGCATATTCATGATCGGCCTTCTGTATGTCGAATAGCAGACCCCTGCACCGTCGGCATGGTGATCATAAGTGGACAAGCCAAACTCGCTACCCTGATACATTTCAATGTCGATATCAGAAACAACCGGGGACTGTCCAACAATGGGTTGAGCCATCGGGGCATCAAAAGTCAACCGCTCATTAGCGTACGCAAGATAGCTGGCCGTAGGCATCAAAAATGCGATCGGCGCCTTAGGCTGTAACGAACGTACCGCGAAGGGAATGTACTCTTCACCTAAACCAGTGCCATCTCCAGCGCGCAGTCTCACTGCATAAATACCACTGGACAAA
>JBMUHF010000161.1:0-1039 GCA_050302555.1 Arenicellales bacterium
TGTTTCTGAGCTGCGAGCCGATCGAATACTGCCGTCATCATCTGCTGCCAAAGAGTGCGAGCATTGGTCCCTTGAGCATCCAGCGTTCCGCGCTAGAGTGTGCCGTGACGTTTTCAGGCACCCGTGTTCGCTTTGTGAACACACACCTCACGCACCTTTGTTCCGAGACCCGTGTGCCGCAGGCCCAGGAATTGCTGCGTATTCATAAAGAAGCGCCCCATGAAGGTCTGCCGGTGTGCGGTGCGATCGAGGTTAACCCGCTGCGCGACGGCGGTGATTACTGGGCGGAGGGGTTGATGTCAGGAGAAGTGTCCCCGCATGCCGTGATGCTCGGTGACTTCAACTGCACCCCTGGGACGCCCGAGTACGAACTCATCACGGGTCCCTTGTCGCCTTACGGCGGACGGGTAACCCATCCTTTGGGTTTTGTAGATGCGTGGTTGTATGCCGGGGGAGACCCCGATGGGGGTTTTACTTCCGACGTCAAAAACGAACCTGCGCGTCTTGATTACGCCTTTGTCAGCGCGGGGCTTCGCGAACGTATCTCAAGGTGCTGGGTCGACGACGTAGCCTCAGGTTCAGACCATCAGCCCGTCTGGCTGGAACTCGCCGACTGATCCTCAAACGTTTCAGCGCCGGTTTGCCTTTGCCGGCCAAAGATTGAGTGCTCATAGATCGTCAGTAATGACGGAATTAAGAACAGCACCAGCAGGGTCGCAAAAGCCAGACCAAAGGCGATGGAGGTTGCCATCGGGATTAGAAACTGCGCCTGCAAAGAGGTTTCAAAAAGCAGCGGTGTGAGCCCGGCGATGGTGGTGAGGGAAGTCAAGAGCACCGCGCGAAGGCGCTGGCAGGCCGCTTCCACCACGGCGTGTTCGACCGCCATCCCCTTTTGCCGCAGCTCCTTATAGAACGTAACGAGAATGATCGAGTCATTGATGACAATCCCGGCCAGGCCGAAAAACCCGAACATCGAAAGGATGGTGAGATCGATTCCCATCAGCACGTGGCCCCAGATGGCGCCGATGAGCCCGAAGGG
>JBMUHF010000162.1:0-3869 GCA_050302555.1 Arenicellales bacterium
GGCCTAAGTATTTCAAACATAAATAAAAAATTAAAAATAATAACAAATAAATGAAATGGATTACATGCACTTACACACCGACGATTATAAACTCGCGTTCTGTCAAGCGACAAACGAACTTTGTGAAGACGTTCAGAGGATCATATGGGAAAAATCTCAAAAATACGAATACGAAAATATCGTGTGTCCAGGAGCCCCGAGAAAAAACAGAGAAAGAAGAGATTCACAACTCCCAACTAAAAGACTCGAAACGTTGGTCAGAAAATGGAGAGAAAAATGGGGAGAACCTGACTGTTTCTAAATATAAATCAAGTACTGCTTAGTGGCGGTGCCACCCTGTGTGGGCGCCGGGGGTAAAATCAAAACGGGTGACTCGCACCTGATCATTATCTATAAGAGTCGTTGCGACAGCGGCTTGTTGTTCCATGTTCGTCAGTGTTTCCTCTAGTTTTCAATTTAGCACACGATTTGCATTGTCGATTCCTGTGCACCCAATATCTGGATAAAATCATCTTAGATATTACCCTGGAAGTAATGATTTTCTCTTTAGCTTATAAGGTAACAAACCAATGTCACCAGATGTGGTCATTGTCGGCGCCGGAATAACTGGATGCGCAAGCGCTTACGCGTTGTCAGAACTTGGCCTGCGGGTTGAGGTCATCGAGAAATACTTCCCAGCCTCTATGGGCTCAGGCTGGACTTTGGGCGGTGTACGGCAATCCGGCCGGGACCCGGCAGAACTGCCTCTTGCGCAGTTTTCGGTAAAGAAATGGCTCACGCTAGACGAGGAACTTGAAGCTGAGACTGGCTACCTGCAGCACGGCAACTTGCGGCTTGCCCGAACAGAGAAAGAAAAAGATTGCATAACTGCACTTGTGACATCACAGCAAGCCTTGGGACTTGACCTGTCGCTGTTATCCCGGCCAGAAGATATACAGGCGATTGCCCCCCAGGTTTCCGCAAAGGTGCTGGCAGCGTCTTTTTGCCGGACCGACGGGCACGCAGATCCCAAAGCGGCCGTTGCAGCCTACCAACAGGCGGCCGAGCGCAATGGCGCGGTCTTCTCTTGCGGAGAGTCCGTAGAAGCGATTACGATCGTCAAAGGGCGACTACAGAAAATTTCGACGACCAAACGTACGATCCATTCGGGACAATGTCTTCTTGCCTGTGGCGGTGGGGTTAAAGATTTGACCCGCTCGCTTGGCCTGAAACTCCCCATCAGTATGGCGCTTGCTACCGTCGTGCAAACCCGATCTGTCGGAGCATCTCTGAAGCCCGTGATCGGCGTTGCTGATGGCGGCATTACTTTGCGCCAGGAGCGGGACGGCAGGTTTCGGCTGTCGAGTGGGGCCCGTTTTAACAATCGCGGAATAATAGAGGTACAAGGCCATCCTGTCGCCAAGACATCAATCCAGGATGTGAATCAGGTGCTCGCAGCAAGTCTCGAGATCTGCCCGGAACTCAACCAACTACCAATGGAATCCTTCTGGGGTGGTTTGATCGATATGACGCCAGACGGACTTCCCTTTCTCGGCGAGGTGTCAAATGCACAGGGCGTATTCATCGGGGCAGGGTTTTCCGGGCACGGCTTTGGTATTGCTCCCGCCAGCGCGCACATTCTCTCAACGCTAATGACCGGACAGTCACCAGGACTTCAATATGCGGCATTCGCGGTTGACCGTTTCAAAGACCAGACAAATCCGACAGAAGGCACAACTGGAGCCACCCTGTATGGCTGACCACCCCCAAACTCAGAATCATCAACTATCATGAAATCAAAAACCGAACTCGATGACGTTGTTGCCCGAGCGGTCAAAGGCCGTGATGCCCGTGAGCGGGACTATCGGGCGCAGTCCCTAAAAATTCATCCCTGGGTATGCGGGCGATGCGGACGTGAGTTCACCCGGGAGAACCTGCACGAACTCACCGTCCACCATAAAGATCATAACCACGACAACAATCCGCCCGATGGCAGCAACTGGGAAAACCTCTGTCTTTACTGCCATGACAACGAACACTCCCGCTACGTGGACGCCGTTCCTGGTATCGAGAATCAAAAATCAGCTGAAGTGACTCATAAGGGATTGGCAGGTCTTGCCGACCTCCTGAAAAAAGATAAGTAGATCTTTTTCTTCAGAGTAATCTTTCAATCGCGCTGAGGCGACTTTAAGACTCGGGCTCGACCCAGGCGACGGCTTCGATCTCCACCAGCATGGCGGCCTCCGCAAGCCTTGCTTCAACCGTGGTTCGAGCCGGAGGATCCGTGGGAAACACCTTGGCGAATTCGGCGTTCATGATCTCAAAATCACGAATGTCGGCGAGATACACATTGCACTTAATCACATCGTCGACCGAGGCGCCTCCCTCGTGCAGTACCGCCACCACATTCTTCAGCGTTTGTCGGGTCTGGGCTGCAACATCCCCGATACCGGTCACCTCACCGGTTTCATCCCAGGCCACCTGACCCGCCGTAAAAATCATGCCTCCGCCCCGGGCCCCAGGCGAGTAGGGATAGGCAGGTCGGGGTTGGAAGTCGAGACTCTTTGGACGCAATGTGGTTCTTGGCATGTCAATCTCCAGGGGCGATAAGAAGAAAAAAGAATAAAAAGATCAGTCCGAGGCGGTTAACATGATTTCAATTTCCGTAGGGGTGCCGTGATTACAGGGATTATTGACCTGCGGACAATTCGAAATCACTGCGAGCGCATTCATCTCGGCTCTTAATGCTACCCGAGCGCCCGCCTGTGCCTTGCTGGGGACAAAAACAGTATCTCTCAGTGCCCGCTCATCATTAACGGGAACATCGCAAAAGAAATTGATGTTGGGCACGATATCCCGTCGGCCAAGGCCAAAAGTTTTCAGCCCTTTAAGGAAATTCTCCCGGCACCCGGATGCACCCTTAACGCCGTATAGCATTTCATTGCTGACCTCGCTGCAGCAGCCGCCGATCGTATCGTGTCCGTCAAAAGTATCTTCGGTAATGGTAAAGATCGGACGAGCGTCATCGGAGTAAAGCGTATGGCCTGTGGTCAGTTTCAAAGTCAGCGCGGCTTTCAATGTATTGGGGGCGTGATACCTTTCCTCCGGTTGATCCGCGTTGTAGCAGAGAAAATCAACGCCCTGCCCTCCTTTGGAGTCAACGATCGTTAACGTTTCGCCCTTTCTAACCACGCCGGCCCAGTGGCCCCCGGGATCAACAATAATTGAATCCGCCATCACTTCCTCCCTATTTAACGGTCACAAAAGGTAGCACATTGTCATGAGCCGATACACACTCTTCTAATCAATTAGGTTTGCTGGGATCCTGTCAATTCCATACACTAACCGGTCGGTGAGACGTATCACATCAACCGACTAAAACGCCGAGCGCCACATGACCTCCTATCGATCGGACTTTATCTCGTGTGATTTCAACTTCGATGCCCCTGGCAAGCATTTCGGATCAGCGCATCTTGATTACTCCAATGATGAAGGTGTCTCCCGGATCTTTCCGATACCCATCATCAGCATCAATAACGGTGACGGCCCTACTGCATTACTGACTGCAGGAAACCATGGCAATGAAGATGAAGGCCAACTGATTCTCCGCCGACTTATAGAAGAAGTTGCGCCAGACGATATCCGGGGCCGAATCATTGTGCTTCCAGCGCTGAATTATCCGGCGGTTCGCGCCAATACCCGAACGTCTCCGCTTGATCAGGGCAATCTCAATCGCTGTTTTCCAGCCAACAAGGTCGCGGGGCCAACCGACGCAATTGCCCGTTTTGTAGTTGAAGATCGATTCCAGCATCGGCAAGCGGCAGCAGAACATCAACTACAAAACGGGCGATTGCGTCGGTTGGCCCCGCGACCTTGTTGGCTGGAAAACA
>JBMUHF010000163.1:0-2943 GCA_050302555.1 Arenicellales bacterium
CCGGTTCCGCTGATCTTTGAAAGATCAGCACCGAGTTCTCGCGCAAATCTCCGCACAGCGGGACTCGCGTGGGGTAACGATTCATCACCTGATTCGACTGCCGGTGGTAGCGAAGGCGGTGGTCGCGGCGCAGCCGGCGGCGCTGGATCGACTTGCTTCGCGGTGGGCGGTTTGGACGCAGGCGCAGAATCCGCCTCGCTCTGCGGCGCCTTTTCAACTGTGACCGGTGCGGCAGTTTCTGGAGTCGGTTCTGGTGCTTCCACCTTGGCAACCAAAGTCCCCTGAGTGACCTGGTCACCGACTGCAATTCGGACTTCAGTCACTGTGCCGGCAACCGGTGAGGGGACATCCATCGTCGCCTTGTCGCTCTCAAGGGTAATCAGGGGTGACTCAACATCGACCACGTCTCCGGGGGTCACCAGCACTTCAATTACATCGACATTGTCAAAATCGCCGATATCGGGGACCAGAATATCTTGAGAATCGCTCATAACGGGCGCGGTTTATTCAAAGGCCGGATCCGGCTTTTCCGGGTTCAGAGAGTATCGGTTGATGGCATCGGTCACCGTCGATCGGGGCAGGGCATTTTCATCGGCCAGCGCCGATAATGCGGCGAGCACAATCTGGAATCGATCCACCTCGAAAAACTGCCGCAACTGCTCGCGGGTTCCGCTTCTGCCGTAACCATCGGTGCCCAGCACCAGATAGCGCCGTCCACTGATGAATTCCCGAATCTGATCGGCATGAGCCTGGTTGTAGTCGCTTGCAGCGATGACGGGTCCATCGGCGTCGGCAAGTTGTTCGCTGACATACACGGGTCGCGCAGCTTCGTCCGGATGCAGCCGGTTCCAGCGCGTGGCTTCGCGACCCTGTCGAGCCAGTTCACTGTAGCTGGTCACGCTCCACAGGTCGGCCAGCACGCCGAAGTCCTGTTCCAACAGCTGGGCAGCCTCCATGGACTCGCGCAATATGGTCCCGCTGCCGAAAAGCTGGACCCGGGGTGCGGCTTTGCGTCCCCGCGGGGCCTGACGCAGCCGGTACATGCCCTGAAGGATTCCGTCTCTGACGTTTTCAGGCATCGGCGGGTGTGCGTAATTTTCATTCATCACGGTGATGTAATAGAAAACGTTTTCCTGCTCGGTATACATCCGGCGCACCCCGTCGTGCACGATCACGGCCAACTCATAACTGAAGGCGGGATCGTAAGAGATGCAGTTTGGAATACTCGCCGCCATCAGCAGGCTATGGCCATCCTGATGCTGAAGTCCTTCGCCGGCGAGAGTGGTTCGTCCGGCAGTACCGCCAATCAGGAATCCCCGAGCCTGCTGATCGCCCGCGGCCCAGGCAAGATCACCCACCCTCTGTAAACCAAACATGGAATAAAAAATGTAAAAAGGAATCATGGCAATGCCATGATTGCTGTAGGCGGTCGCTGCTGCAATCCACGAGGACATGGCGCCTGCTTCGGTGATGCCTTCCTGCAGTACCTGACCCTTAATATCTTCGCGGTAATACATCAACTGATCCGCGTCTTCGGGAAGATACAGTTGTCCTTCCGGTGCGTAGATGCCCAGTTGGCGGAACATACCCTCCATGCCGAAGGTGCGTGATTCATCAGGAACAATCGGTACCACATAGCGGCCCAGAGTTTTGTCCCGGGTAAGGGCCGTGAGGAGCCTGACAAACGCCATCGTAGTAGAAATCTCACGATCACCGCTGCCGTCGAGTTGGGACTGGAAGAGCGACAGATCTGGCGTTTCGTGAGCAGGCGCTTTGTCGGCTCGGGCTGGCAGACTCCCGCCAAGAGCGGTGCGTCGTTCTTTAAGGTAGCGCACCTCGGGGCTGTCATCACCTGGGTGAAAAAATTTACAGGCGAGCACGGCTTCGTCTTCAAGGGGTATGCGGAATCGGTCACGAAATTCCAGCAATGATTCGTCCGTAATCTTCTTCTGGCTGTGGGTGGTGTTCTGGCCTTCACCGGATTCTCCCATGCCATATCCCTTGACCGTTTTGGCTAGGATCACCGTAGGTTGGCCCCGGTGCGCGGCAGCTTGAGCGTAAGCCGCATAGACCTTGTGCGGATCATGGCCACCCCGGTTGAGCCGCCAGATGTCTTCATCGGTCATATTGGCTACCATGGCCGCAAGTTCCGGATATTTTCCGAAAAAATGTTCCCGGACAAAGGCGCCGTCTTTGCTCTTGAAGGCCTGGTATTCACCATCCAGAGCTTCTTCCATCCGCTGTTTCAGCAGTCCTTGGGTATCCCGTGCCAGAAGTTTGTCCCAGTACGAGCCCCAGACCAGTTTGATGACATTCCATCCTGCGCCCCGGAAGGTGCCTTCCAGTTCCTGAATGATTTTCCCGTTGCCCCGAACCGGCCCATCGAGCCGTTGCAAATTACAGTTAATGACAAAGACCAAGTTGTCTAGACGTTCCCGTCCGGCGATGCCCAGCGCTCCGGTCGACTCAGGCTCGTCCATCTCGCCATCCCCCACAAAGGCCCAGACTTTACGGTCCGAGTGGGGAGTGAACTCGCGGTTTTGCAGGTAGCGCATGAAGCGCGCCTGGTAAACCGCTTGTATTGGTCCAAGACCCATCGATACGGTGGGGAACTGCCAGAAATCGGGCATAAGCCAGGGATGGGGATAGGAGGAAAGACCTTTGCCTTCGACCTCCTGCCTGAAGCCTTCGAGTTGCTCCTCGGTCAAACGGCCCTCAAGAAAAGCGCGGGCATATATGCCCGGCGCCGAGTGTCCCTGGAAGAAGACAAGATCCGCTCTCTGATACGCTGGAATGCACTCGCCATGGTGATGCGGGCTAATCAGGCCAGCAGTGAACTGGGTGGACACATCGCAAGTTTCGCGTCGGCCGCCACACTATACGATGTGGGCTTCAACCATTTCTGGCGTGGTCCGGAGACTGAACACGGAGCGGATCTTGTCT
>JBMUHF010000164.1:0-1708 GCA_050302555.1 Arenicellales bacterium
CACCCGGGTGCGCCGCCAGTGCACGATCCATCACCGGCGTCATCGACTTGCTGTTGAGGCGTCGATTATGGATGACGGACCCGGCATCGAGCCCGGTTTGAGTGAGCGCATTTTCTTTCCCATGGTGACGGGTAGGCATGATGGGACCGGGTTGGGACTCGCTCTTACCCAAGAGATCATCTCCCGCCATGGGGGCCTGATCGAATGTGCGAGTCAGCCGGGCCGGACTACTTTTACGATTTTGCTTCCGGTTGAGGATGGATCATGAGCCAGGGATCTTCTGTCTGGGTAGTCGATGACGATGCGTCGATCCGGTGGGTGCTGGAAAAAGCCTTGTCGAAAGCAGGATTTGCCGTCACGCTTTTCAACAACGCGGACGACGTCCTGACGCGTGTTCGGCGTGAACAGCCTGATGTGATTGTCACCGATATTCGCATGCCCGGGACCAGCGGGCTGGAAATGCTCGAGGTGCTTGGTAGGGATGCACCGGATCTGCCGGTAATTGTGATGACGGCGCACTCAGATCTCAATAGTGCGGTATCCGCGTATCAGGGCGGAGCCTTCGAATATCTTCCTAAGCCCTTTGATCTGGAAGAAGCTGTGGCGCTGGTCAGCCGGGCGCTTCAGAAAAAAGTGCTCGAGGATACGGAGTCCAGAGTAGCGAAAAGAGACAGTGAGATCATCGGCGAGGCTCCGGCCATGCAGACGGTGTTCCGGGTAATTGGCAGACTGTCGGGTTCCCAGATGAACGTGCTGATTTCGGGTGAATCAGGTACGGGCAAGGAACTTGTCGCCCGCGCGATTTATCGCAACAGCCTGCGTTCGGCAAAGCCCTTCGTCGCGATCAATACGGCCGCGATTCCAGCGGAGTTGCTTGAGTCAGAACTTTTTGGACATGAAAAGGGCGCCTTCACGGGTGCCCAGGAGCAGCGCCGCGGCCGATTTGAACAGGCCTCAGGCGGCACATTGTTTCTTGATGAAATCGGCGACATGCCTCTGGAACTTCAAACCCGATTGCTAAGGGTGCTGTCCGACGGCACTTTTTTCCGCGTCGGCGGCCATCAGGAATTGACCGCTGATGTGCGGGTGGTTGCGGCCACCAATCAGGATCTTGGCCGGCGCGTGGCAGAAGGTCGCTTTCGTGAGGATCTTTTCCATCGGCTGAACGTCATCGGAATTACACTTCCACCCCTGCGTGAGCGTCGGGAGGATATTCCTGCGCTGGCTGAGGTTTTCCTCCATAAAGCTGCGACCGAGTTAGAGGTTGAGCCTAAACGATTGGACAGCAGTGCCGTGCAGGTTCTTTGTGAGGCCACCTGGCCTGGCAATGTGCGCGAGCTCGAAAACCTCTGTCGGCGACTTACTGTTCTGGCACCCGGAGCCACCGTTACCACAGTGGATCTACCCTCTGATGTCAGCACACAGTCGGTGGCTACTGAATCCTCTCAGAACTGGCAGCGTCTTTTGGAAGAAGCTGCAGCCGAGCGTTTCGCCCGGGGACAAAAGGATGTCCTTTCCGAACTTGGCCCGGACTTTGAGCGGGTGTTGCTGCGCACGGCACTGGGGTTCACCGGGGGTCGCAAGCAGGAGGCAGCGCGCTGGATCGGCTGGGGTCGCAACACCCTTACCCGCAAACTTAAAGAACTGGACGTAGACTGAAGCGACGCCACAACCACACAGTCCGGAGACCACGGCCGCAACGCTCCTT
>JBMUHF010000165.1:0-14079 GCA_050302555.1 Arenicellales bacterium
TGGCACGAGGTGCTCGCGGTAGATCGTGGCCGCAATTGCAAGATGCGCGAGTGCGATATTGTTGGCCCGGTCTGTGAGACGGGGGATTTCATTGCCCGTGATCGGCAGCTGGCTGTTGCACCGGGCGATCTGGTTGCCGTACGTTCGGTCGGTGCTTACGGTTTCGTGATGGCATCGAACTACAACGCCCGTCCCCGCCCGGCAGAAGTAATGGTCGACGGCGATCGTTTACACGTGGTCCGCGAGCGGGAGCAGACCGCCGATCTCTTCGCGTCGGAAACGCTGCTGCCATGACAGTCCTTCGGCTCGCATGAATTTGTTATCTGACAGACCGGCAGACCCACTTTTTCTCGGGGTTACGCTAATCTTCTGTGCTATTGCGGGGGTGATTGCCTCGGCCTGGTGTATCCACATCGACGACGTCATCAATAACGATGGCGTGGAATACATCCGTGCCGCTGAACAACTCGCAGCCCGAAACTGGGCAGGCGCATTTGCCGTACATCAATGGCCCTTTTTCTCTTTTTTGATGTGGGGGACGAGCGAAGTCCTCGGCACCAGCTACGAAGCGGCGGGTCAGTTGCTCAACGCCTCCTTCTTCACCGCTTCTTCATTGCTCTTTGTCGGCGTGGTGAGGGCCTTTGGCGGTACGTCACGGCGGCTGACAATACTGGCAGCGCTGGTCGCGGTGCTGCATCCCGCTTTTAATGAATATCGCGCCTTCATAATTCGTGATGCGGGGTATCTCGCGTTCTACCTGCTGGCGCTTTTTTGTCTCGCCCGGTCTATCCAAACAACCAGCCTGCACTACCCGGCCGGGGTGGTGGCTGCGTTGTTGGTTGCCAGCCTTTTTCGGATCGAAGGCGCGGTGTTCCTGCTTTCCGCACCTCTACTTATCCTGACGGTACGGGGTAAGAACGGCGGCTCCCCCTGGAACCGACTGGTGCTGACTATAGTGTCGGCAGCCGTTCTCGCGCTGCTCCTGGGATGGTGGCTGATTGCCCCCAATGGCGGCATTACAGCAGACGTCGCGACCACTACCCCGTGGGAAGTCGTCAGCACCGCGTGGCATCAGATCACGAGCAGCGTCTCCTACAAAATCGCGGTTCTGCGTACAGAGTTTCTGGGCACTTATGCTGCGGAATATGCCTGGGCCCTGTTTGTTTTTGCGGTGCTCATGATTTTGCTGTCAGCGACTTTGTCGCAGCTCACCATACCTTGGGCGTTGCTTGCGATTGGCGGAGTTGTTGTCGGTGTGCGTTTCCCGCTCAAATCACTGAACCGGATCTGGCTGACGCTGGTCGGCATGCACCTTGTGATACTGCTGGTCTTCGCAGTGATTAAATTGTTCCTTGTCGCGCGTTATCCGCTGGCACTCGCGGTTACGATTTTGATCCTCATTCCCTTTGCGCTTGAGCGTGTGGCGTTAGCGATCAGATGGCATAAACTCAAGACACCGGCACGGGCGCTGGTGGGTGTGCTGCTGCTGTGGGCGGTGGGCGAGAGCGTCAGCGGCCTCGACAACGTTACCCGTGCGACTGCTATTAAGGACGCCGGCTTGTGGTTGGCAGACCGCGCAACGACGCCGGAATCACTCGTCACTAACGACCGACGCTTGGCATACTACGCGGGAAGGCACACGGATCTTAAATATATAGAACCACGGTGGGCGAGACTCAAACTGGGCCTTACAGAATGGAGATGGTGGACCAAGGGCTCATATTTCGCGTTGCGCCTGAGTCGTGAAGACAAAGCAAGGGAGGATTTATTCACGGAGGCTCTTGGGAAGTCTCCTGTAAAGGAATTTGCTGGGGAATCAGGCGATCGAGTGCTAGTCTACAAAATCTATGAGTAAGGTCTCGGCCGGCGGGTCTCCGAGTTGATTTGCTCAGCAGTCGACATAATCGTCCAAGTTGGCTTAGGTGATTAGTTATGGACTAGGAGTTAAATCCCCTGTTTCAGTGATGCAGCATCTGGTCCGTTAGTCCTCGCATCTCATCGACGGAGAGGCCTTCAAAATACATCCGGTGCCACAGCTCCAGGTTGAGCAGGATCCACAACCGGAAATTGTGATCCGCTTTCCCACTGAGATGTTCATCCAACAACGTTTGTATTGTGGCGCCGTCGAATATACCGGCCTGGACAAAACGAGACTCGGCAAAAAGATTCCGTAGAAAATGGCTGAGGTCGTTTCGCAGCCAGAGCGCAATTGGAAAACCAAATCCCTGCTTTTCGCGGTACACCAGTTCCTGTGGCAAATACCGGGCAGACACGGATCGCAGAATGTGTTTAAGCTTCATTCCCTTGAGCTTCATTCCCCCCGGAATGGCGGCGGCATACTCGACCAGCTTATGGTCTACCAGGGGAGAGCGATTCTCCAGAGAATGCGCCATGCACATACGGTCTGCGATGACGAGTAGGTGGTCGGGCATCCGGGTCATGAGGTCTGTGTACAGCATCCGGTCGACCAGCTCGTTGACGTTATGCGCATCGAAGTGGGCCAGGATCTTTTCCCGTGAATCCTGTGCGTCGAAGCTAGCCTGCGCCTCAGGAGTAAACAACGACCGTTTGCTATCGTCGGTGAAGCGCAGAAAGCTCATGCTGTGGGCATAGCGGTCCCCCCGGTCGCGCAGGGACATTTCATTGAGCCAGCGTGCTTTCTGTGCAATGGCCTTGTACTGAAAGGTGTCGGGAATCAGGCGAATCAGCCGAGACATTACTTCCTGACGCAGCCAGCGCGGCATCACGGCGTAGTAGTCGGCCAGCCGCTGCCCGGCAAAACGGTCATAGCCGGCAAAACTTTCGTCTCCGCCGTCGCCGGAGAGGGCTACCTTCACCGTGCGCCGCGCAAGTTGGGCGACCAGATAAACGCCGACGCCAAAGGGGTCCGAGGGTTCATCCATGTGATGGATCATGGCCGGAATTTTGTGAATCATGTCTGATTCGACGATCTCTTCGTGCGCCTCCATGCCATAGCGTTCAGCGACCATTCTGGCGTAGGGCAGTTCGTTGAAGGACTGTTCCTTGACGCCGATTGAAAAGACCGGGACAGGCTGGTCCTGAAGACTTGCCATCATGGCCGAGACGGTGCCGGAGTCGATGCCGCCCGACAGGAATGCTCCGACCCGGACATCACTCAGCATGTGTGACTCCACCGTTTCGAGCAAGGTCTGATGCAGGCCTTCTTCGATGTCTTTTTCCGACCCAGAGTGTTTCTTCAGAAAGTCGATATTCCAGTAGCGATCAACCTTGACGGTTTCATTCTCATAAACCAGTCGGCTTCCCGCCGGGAGTTTCCGGATGTCTTTGAAGAATGTGAATTCATCAGGCATGAAGCGAAGCGACATGTAATGCCACAGACCCTCAAGTTCCATTCTGGGCTGGATGAGTCGCGATGCCAGCAGGGATTTTACTTCTGACGCAAAGGAAAATGCCCCTGACGCTGTACTGAAGAACAGCGGTTTCTGACCCATGTGATCGCGTGCCAACAGTAGGCGATGCCGCGCACGATCCCAGAGCGCAAAGGCAAACATGCCCTGCAGATGTTTGACGCAGTCATCGCCGTGTTCCTCGTAAAGATGAAGGATGACCTCAACATCGGTACGGGTGCGAAAGCGATGCCCTTTTTCTGTCAGCGCTTGACGTAGGGTGGGGCTGTTGTAGATCTCTCCATTGCATACCAGCACCAGGGTTTCGTCCTCATTCAGGATCGGCTGATGACCGGTTTGTAGATCGATGATACTGAGCCGGGTCTGTGCCAGTGCCATAGGGCCCTGACGGAAAAAGCCCATGTCATCAGGTCCCCGGTGCACGAGCGTATCGGCCATCGCATCAATGACGGCTCGCTGTTCCGGATCTGGACTCAGGATTCCCGCAATTCCACACATATCATGGTTGAGATCGTCAGTAGAGAAGGCTTACGTGCGGTGCGACACCAGCGGGGTCAGACGGCACAGTAGGGCCAAGAACAGACCGATTGTACGGTCTTTCGCATTTCCCGGGCATGGGATAATCGCGTGATGGGACGACAGTCAGGAATCCCTGTCAGGCAGAGTCTGTTGCGCCTGATGACAGGTCTCGCTTGCTCGCTGCTACTGTTCACCGGACTGATGTACGTGGTAGAACGTAGCGGCAGTGAGGTCAATCTGTCACGGGTCTTTGAGTCACTCAAGGGAATACCGCTTGAGATCATCGTGTTGTACACACTGGTGGTCGTAATGAACACCGTGGCCCGTACCGTGCGTTACCGTCTGCTGGTGGATGCCAGGGCCGATGTGCCAAGAACCCGATTTACCCCCTTGCTTATCGTAACCGCGGTGCGCAACATGGTAGTGGATCTACTGCCTGCCAGGATCGGGGAACTGATTTTTGTTGCGATGCTGAAAAGGGTCTGCCAGACCCCCACCGGCACAGGGCTTGCGGCCGTCGCCCTCAGTCTGCTGCTCGACATCGTTATTCTGATTCCGTTGCTGGTGTTGGTTGCGTTGGTGCCCCTGACCGGACCCGCCTTGCGCCAGGGCTCGTTACCGGCCGCACTGCTGCTGACCGCTGTGAGTGTGGTTGTCGCTCTCCTTTTGTGGCCGGGACTGCGCGCCTTTGTGCGCTGGCTCCCTACCCAGACCATGCCCTGGTCGTGGATGCGTCGGCCGATGTCCTTGTTGTTTGATATTTCAGATGCTTTGGTCCAGTGCCGCAGGTCGGGGGTACTCACCCCGGCTCTGGCTATGACAGTGGTGATTCGACTCCTCAAGTACGGCGGGCTTTTGCTTCTGTTTTATGCCGTCGTATCAAGTCCCGGTATGACGGGTATTGCCGCAGGGGTCGTTGATGTCGTGGTGGCCCTGATCGCCGCAGAAGTGGGTGCCAGTGTACCGGTGCCGACGCTGATGAGTTTTGGTGCCTACGAAGCCGGCGGAGCGGCCGCCTTTGTCCTGTTGGGCTACCCCTGGGCAACCGCGGTGATGGTACTACTTACCGTGCATATTGCGAGTCAGATTCTGGACTACACGATCGGTGGCATCTGTCTGGTGCTGTTTTTTCTTATCCGAGCGGGTACCGCGGGGAGTCAAGAAGACGGTGTTAACACTTCGGGGTCGCGTTGGAGTCTTGGGTATGTCGCTGTCGCGACGATCGCCCTGCTGATGGCGGCGGCTTTGTTGGTTTACCAACTGAATCGGATTGATTCTGTCCGCTCGCAGGTGGCACCTCCTGCTGGTGAGGCTATCGCCATAACGCCAGGCGCTTCGGACAACCTGCCCAAGGGCCCTCAGGGATGGATTGTATGGAGCTCCAACCGATACGGTAATCACGATATCCTCAGGATGCGTCTTGGGGATCGGCACATCAGCCGGCTGACCACGCATCCCCATACCGAAACCTTTCCGCGAATTTCCCCCAACGGCAGTCAGATCGTATTCATGCGGTCCAGGGAGCCCTGGGTATCGCTGCGCGACCTGACCCACTGGGATACCTATCTGCTTGACGTTAAGAGCGGGCGTGAACGGCGGCTTGCTGAATATGCCGGTGCGCCCACTTGGTCTGCGGATGGAAAGTCTGTCTTTTTTCAGCGGCGCGGATCGGAAATTATCGAGCATGATCTTGCCAGCGGGAAAGAGCGCGTGCGGTTCCGTTCGGGTTCGGGAGGAATTCCCCAGGGTGTACAGTTGTATGAGCCCTCGCTGAGCGCAGACCTTGGACAACTCGCCTCGACCTGGCGGGGATCACGGCGAATGACGGCAATCGTCGACACTGCAGGGTCTGTACGAGCTACGGGTGGTGGTTGCCAGTTAGCCTGGGCGCCTGACGACCGCTTTGTCTACTGGATTGATGGCGGGGGAGTAATGCAAAACCAGGTGTATCGCCGCTCGGACGCCGGGGCCCCCGCCGAACCATGGCTGGATCTTCTGGTGCCGTACAGTCATGAATACTTTCCCAAGTTGAATCAGGACGGACGATATCTTGTGCTAGGTGCCAGCACTGGCGGCCACGAGCACGACGTTGCTGACTATGAAATCTTTCTCTGGCCGGTAGGGGCGCCTGCCGATCAGGCGCTGCGCTTGACGTTTCACAGCGGAAACGACAACTGGCCTGATATTTATACAGAGTAGACGATCTTACAACGGCTTTCAGGCGCTAATGGCCATTGCTACGAGACCTGAAAATCCGAAAATAATATGGCCAGCGAGTGATCGATAGCGGCGCTACCGAGAGCGACCGAAGCAGAATTTTTTGACCGCCTACATTAGTTGGGTCGAGGCGAAGCCGTTTGCATTCACCAGTCCCTACTGGTAACACAAGTGAATTTTCTCCTGGCTCAAATTTTGTCGTTATCGAGGATTGACCCATCTTGTCAACAAAGCGGCCGCCATCCGACCAGAAGAACTGCAAAATCCCCGGACCATCGCTTCGCATGTTGATCTTGAGGATATTATTTGTCTGAAAATATTCACATACGGATGGGGCGAAGTGGATCTGACCGTCGTTGCTCGTTGTCAGCATATGCCAGCCGCTTTCGTCAATTGTTAGTTCAATATTCTCTGTAACTAGAATAGACGTTGCTGCTGTTAGGTCGAGCTGCCGGAAACCCTCTCCCAACCCCAACACTTTAGCCGGGGGATCGTAGTAGGGAATAACAAACCGCCGTAGCGCGTCCATATGAACCGCAAAAATGATACTTATCGTGATCACCGGAAGCACCGGGACACGAACTGCTCTGAGGGTTGAACCAAAAACTAACAGGGGACGCCATCGTCTGAACGTCTCCGAAGCGCAGATCGAGTCAATGCAGGCGAAAAAGAGCACGACCGGGCACATTAGGACCGGTAGCAGGTATTTCCCCTGGATCTGAATTTCTTTAATCCACTCATAAAGTGTATAGGCAAAGAACTGAAAGACGATGGCTAGGAAGAGAAGGCTTTCGAATAGCAGTCTTCTTGGATCGTTTGAACGTACGCCACGAATAGTGGCGAGCAAAACACCCAACCAGCGTACCGGAACATATACAGCACCAATCACGAGCACGGTTGTATACAGCAGGTATTGGGGAAGCCCCAGCCGAAGACGCAGCCAGTCCAAATTGCCAATGGAAGCAACGAGCGTCTCGTCGAGGAAGTGGTCGTAATTTCTGAGGATCAGATCAGTGAGGGAAATTCCCTCTTTAGCGAAACTGCCTACACGGTCTGGATCTACCGTCAAATATTGTGTGCTGAGGGTTTCCCCAATGTTGAACAGAAGCGGATCATTCCAGCCGTAGTGCCAGATGTTGAAGCCTATCCACCAGCCACCGCCTAGAATTATGCCGACACCCAGGAGCACGATGGAAAAAATCCATCGTCCTGCTTCGGGCCGGGCGAATAGTACAAGCGCCAACCCGGTAACGGGTAGAAATACCCAAGCAGTGAATTTGGACAAGATGACAAAGCCGATTGCTACTCCGGTCAGTAGCGCCAGACTTGGCTTGACTGGGTCCCGCAGCAAGCGGATCAGGCAGTAGATCAAGAAAGTGACCGAGAAGATGGCCGCACTGTCGTCGTTTAGATGGGACGCGATAAAAGCAAACTGTGGCAGCAGGCCAACCAGCAGCACGCCGCCGAGTGCCAACCATCGGTTGTTGAGGTATCTGTTCAGCGCAGCGAAGATCAAGCCCAATGTCAGAGCGCACAGCAGAGCCGAGCCCGCTCGGAACAGTATCTGCAGTTCGATTCCGGTCCAGGCGAGTGAATGCGCAGCCGCCGCGGCGACGAGATACGACAGCGGCGGACGCAATACCCGGGTGGACCCGTAGGCGGTTATGTGCAGTTTCGAAAGGTCTTTGGGCAGGACGGCAAGCCGGCCCTCTGAGTAGATAAAGCGGGCGCCGTCAAAGTGCGCGTCATAGTCTGGGCCGGCGCCGTACGGCAAGGCCATCGCGGTTGCAAGGTAGTAGGCAAAAAAGGCGATAACTACCAGCAGAGTGGCTTTTTTTCCGGAGGAATGCTGGTGGGGGTTTACCAATGTCTTCTATCGATGGAGCGAAGCGGGGCAACGCACCCGGCTCACGCGCTAGGGTAACAGTAATCCTTAAGCGATGTTAGCGTGACCCGAAACACCAGCGGATTACGCCAATAACGCTGGTCTGGTGTCTGTCTTCTTTTCGGTGCAGCGGCTGTTCGCGAACGACCATATAGGTGATGAACTGCGCCTGTTTGCTCAGTGGTTTGCGGTAAAAGAGTTCAAAACTGGTTTCAAGTCCATCGGGGACCAGACTGGTGCGTGTTGATTTGAAGCCAACGGCGCCGCGCACCGGATCCCAATAGGGCGTGTTGACTTGCACGTCACCTGCAATAGTGCGAAGGGGTTGTGACAACCCGATCCCCAGACGGTCTCCAAAGGCAAAGATATTGCGTCCCGCGAGGCCAAGGCCCCAGCTGTTGCTTTCGATTTGCGAGAAATCGCTGAGCAAGCTCTTTGCATAGTCATCAGCAAAGGTCAGCCCATGGGTATATTTCCCGATGAGTGACCAGTGTTTGCCAAGATCGAGATGGCTTCGTAACACGGTGAAAAATGTTTCGGCCTGTGCTGCGCTCAAGGCGCCCCCGGAAGCCCCGCCCAGCAGGTTGCCCTCTTCTTCCATCAGGCCAAGCGTTGCTCCGACGCCAAAGGTGTCGACCGCAAGTCCAAGGTGTACCGCAGAGGTATCGCTTTGCAAGCCATGGCGCTGCTCATTGTCGACGGAAGCAAAAGAGATCCCCGATTGCAGACCCTGCTTTGGTGCATAGGCAATAGCGCCATGATATCCCTCGGCAGTGAATCCGAAAAAGGGGTTCGAGAAAGCATCCGATCGAAAGCCGCCAGCAAGGCCCGCAGTATCGCTTTGTGCGGCCAGACCCTGATCAAAAAGCGTCAATGACTGGTTCAGTCCGAAGGCATAGTGCAGGCTATCTTGGTGAGTAGCTTGGATCTGCATACGGACAGGGCTTTGCTGCTCTGGCGAGCTGGGATCATCAAGTATTGAAAATGCCTCAAGTCGGTCGGCCCGGTAGACGGTGGTTACCCTGAAGTCGCTGCGTTGGATAATGCTCTCGCTGACTTCTTCGGTATCGAGTTCCTGAATAACGGACTTTGCCGTCGGTCCAGGGTTGCGCGGGCTGACTCGGGTTTCAAGGTCAAGTTCATAAGTGCGGCCGAAGTCGTCCAGCACCAGAGTCTCGCTAAGGTCCGGGCTATTGCCGATAAGCGCATAACCTACGCCGCCGACTACCAGCGCCGCGAGCGCCACGCCGGCTCCCCCACCGGAACTGCCGCCCCCTGAATCCGTTGTGTTTTCCGATGAGTCATTGTCATCGGATGTCGAGTCTTCGTTTTCTTCCGTAGAGGTTTCGGTGTCCTCGTCTGTCTCTTCTTCTATCGGGGCGGTAATGATTCCGATGGGTGCAAGCGCTGCCTCGATATTGAGCGCCCCCACGCCGGTTTGGCTGTCAACGCCAGCAGCACCGATATCGGTCGCGGTTGACTTTAGGATATAGGCCACCTGACTGGCGGTGAGTCCAGGTGAGTGTCCCCAGATCAATGCCGCCGCCGCCGCCACCTGCGGCGCTGCCATCGAAGTACCATTGACACGAAAATAGGCGTTATCAGATTGGTTGCCAGCGGCGACAACCTGCTGGCCTGGGGCGGTGATGAAACTGGTCTCAACACCTTTCGCACCGTTACTGAAATACGAAAGATCCCCCGCGCCGTTATGGGAGCCCACGATCAATGCTGCACCGCCAAGCGAAGCAAAACTGTTTGCAGGACTGAAGGGCCCCGCCTGCTTGGCGTTGCCCGAAGGCGCAATGATGAGCTTTCCCTTGGCCACTGCGTTGGCAAATGATTCGAGCTCTTTTGCCGAGGTGGAGGCGCCGACCTCAAGCAGAATGATCTTGACGCTGGCGTTGGCAGCAGCGTAGTCGACTCCCTGGCTGATCAGGGCGCCATTCGTTTCATTTTTATGGTCGGTGATCTTGACCGGTAACACCCGGGCGCTCGGCGCAATGCCGCCTACCCCAACACCGTTCCAGTTGCCGACAATAATTCCGGCAGTGGCAGTGCCGTGTCCGTGGGTGAGCGAAGTTTCATCATCATCAGGGTCTTTATCATCATTAACAAAGTCATAACCGCCCGGAGCAATCTTGCCGATCAGGTCGACGTGGGTTGCGCGAATTCCCGAGTCAAGGTCGGCAACGACCACCCCCGCGCCGAGAAGGCCTGCGTCCCATGCCGGCACTACCTTGATACCGGCGAGATACGGCTGGTTAAAGTATTCACCGGAATTGACGTCGGGGGCCGCCCCGGCAGCAGTAATACTGAGGGCAAGCAGTACGCCAATAGCTTTTGAAGTGAAAAGGTTATTCATGACCTCAATACATGCGGCCGCGCGAGATTTCCGGCTGGTGGTCGCGGAAGGGGCCGTTTTTCTGGGGTAGTAACCTTAGTGAGTTCAATGATAAGTTTCAAGTGCCTGGCGGGGCAGGGGTCGGATTCCTGAAGTGCGCGTTGTCCCCAACGCTTTGACAGGAGGGCCGTCGACGTGTCGTTAGGTGACGCGGTGCTCTTTTCGAAGTGCAAACACTATTCCCCCTAGGATGCCTTGTATGAGAGTCAAACCGAAAGCCATCCATGCAAAAGCCAGTGCCTGAACATTGTCGATACCGTACAGGGAGAAAAGGAATACAAAAACTGTTTCCCGGACACCGATCGCATTAATTGAGATGGGTAGCATCATGATAAAGATGGCGACCGGGATAATCAGGAACATCGATTCAATCGGTATCTCAATGCCGATGGACCGCGCAAGTAAGGTAAAGCAAACGACTACATTGATTTGAAGCAGCACTGACAGTGCTGCGGCACGAAGCATCTCTATTCGTGCGTGGCGATAGGCCTGAAAGGACCGAAGGATCTTTGACAGGATGCCGCCAATCCGTGCAACGATCCTCCCGCGTTCTGAGCAAAATGCCTCCGCGTAGGACGCGGGAATCTTCACCACCAGCCAAGTGCTGAGAGCGACTCCGCCTAGACCCACTAACACCCAGGCTACGATAAACGGGATCTCACCGGCAACTGCGTCATCAAAGATCAGCGCTAGCGACGCAAAGCACAATAGTACGAGCACTCCAAGGAAGCGGTCCACGAGCACAACAGTGACTGCGTCCGATTTACTATTGCCAAGACGCCACGAGTCGTACATCCGCACGACATCTCCGCCCACGGTCGATGGCAGAAAGTTGTTGAAAAAAAGTGCAACCATAAATGAGCGCACCAGGAAAAAGATCGGTGCGTCACCTCCCTGCACCCGAATTAATATTCGCCAACGAAACGCGGTAATCACGTATCCGACAAAAAACAAACTGAAGGCGAAAATCAGCAAGGACGTGCTGGAAGTCGCCATGACAGTAAACACAGAGTCCAGCGCGATATCTTCTGTGATCCAGAGGATAAGTGCGACTGAAAGCGAGATTTTCAGCAGCAGGAAAAACGTCTTTTTCTGCATGCAAGAACGCCGATAAGGCTGTTGTCAGTTGTCGTCGCGCTTGCCGATGATGCGGGCCGGCACGCCGCCGACTATCTCTCGGGCTGCAACTGGCTTTACCACGACGGCTCCGGCAGCGGCGATGCTGCCTTCCGCGAGATGTGCACCATCAAGAGCCGAGACGTTGGCGCCAAGCCATACTCCGTTACCGATACTGCAGCCATTACTGGGACGCATCCCTTGTTGGGCGATGGGGATATCTAATCGATCAGTCTGATAGTTGCCCCCGCCCACCAGATAGCATCTCGGCCCCAATATTGCATCTTCGCCGATCGTTACGGGACAGTGCTGAACTGATTGTATGATCGTGTAGGCGCCGATGCCTGTACGGTTACCGATCGTTACCGTGCCTTCTTTGCACGAGACCATCGTGTTATTTGCAAGAATTACATCGTTGCCGATCTCGATGGCCATTTCTTTTGTCGGGCTTCGGGCATCCAGTAGTACTCCTTCGCTCAACACCACATTGTTACCGATACGAATCCGCCCTGGATGACGGAGAATCATGTTAGCGCCGAACATCACACCGGTGCCACAGTGCTTAAACAGTTTTGGCCAGAAGATCTTTCTCAACATGAGGCCGAAAGCCCCGGGAATCGGCGCCAGCCAGGAGCACCATTCGAAGTAAAGCGTGGTAGCGATGCTGCGCGATCCAACCATCACGTCTTGGTAGCGGCGCAGTCCGGATGCTTCCCGGGTCACCGCCTGATGGGTTTTGAGAGAAGACGTGGACAAGAGTCTTGCGCTGCTGCCGAGCAAAAACGCGATAGGCTGATCGGTCAGCCGACGGCAGGAATCTCCACCTTGGGCCGCAGACGCTGACGCGGCGGCTGGATGCTTTGCACGGGTTGCGAAACGGCCGGCGTTTTTTCGGGCGCTGGCCTGGCAGGGGCTGTCGGCGTCAACGATTCGGAGGCACCTGTAGCGGCGGAGTCCAAAGCTCGTTCCGGTCCGGTAGGTTTTACCGAAGCGGTCTCCTTTGTTGGACTGACGGAACGCTCGGGTCGACGAGGCTTGTCTTTATTTGGTCCTTTGCGCTCTGTGCGGGCGTTAGCTTTCCGCCCATCAGTCTGGGCACCGGGAAGTGGCGCCTCCAGCGTCCCTTCGGAGATTTCTTGGCGGGTAAGCGGATGGCCGATGTATTGCTCGATATCCATCAGCGAGAAAGCGTGATCCTCGCAGGCAAAACTGATAGCGTGACCGCTGGCCCCGGCGCGCGCAGTTCGACCAATCCGGTGCACATAGTCCTCCGCATCCTGTGGCAAATCGTAATTGAATACGTGACTGACGCTCGGGATGTGCAGGCCCCGTGCCGCAACATCCGTTGCGACGAGCACTCGGCACTTGCCCTCCGTGAATCCTTTTAGAAGTTGCTCACGTTTTTTCTGGGGCACGTCGCCGGAAAGCACGCCGGTGGAATAACCCTGTTGTTTCAGAAAGCGTCCGAGTCGGTCGCAGGTTACCCGCATATTTGCGAAGACCAGCACACGTTCGCCGTCGGTTTGGCGCATCAGACCAAGGAGCAGTGGCAGCTTCTCACTGTTGGCAGGGTAATAGACTTCTTCCAGCAAGTGATCTGCGACCACGGTCTGCGAGTCAATTTTGATCTCTTCCGGATCGTTCATGTGTTCATAGCCTAGCTCGTGAACACGATGTGAAAGCGTAGCCGAGAACAGTAAATTGAGCCGTTCCTTTGGGGGCGGCATCCTTCTCAGGATGAAGCGGATATCCTTGATGAATCCCAGGTCAAACATACGGTCCGCTTCATCCAGCACGACGACCTGCACGGCTTTAAGGTCGAAGATCTGCTGCTTGTAGTAATCGATCAGGCGTCCCGGAGTGCCAATCAGCACGTCAACGCCGCCAGCCAGGCTTTCGCGCTGTTCGTGGTAACCGGTGCCTCCGTAGACAAGACCCAGTTTCAATTCGGTAGCTTTGCCAAGTGTCTGGGCATCACGATGAATCTGGATGGCGAGTTCCCGGGTGGGCGCCAGCACGACAGCACGCGGGCTCACGTTTCCAGCAGCGTCGGGCCGTGGATGGGTGAGCAGATGATTGAAAATTGCGAGTAAAAACGCGGCGGTTTTGCCGGTTCCCGTCTGGGCCTGGCCTGCGACGTCTTTGCCGGCAAGTGCCGGGGGCAGCGACTCTGCCTGGATCTTGGTGCAGTATTCGAAGCCGGCGTCGTTGAGTCCGGTAAATAACTGAGGCTCCAGGGAAAAGTCGGTAAATTTGGTTTCGGTCAGGTAGCTAATGTCTTCCATGTTGTTCTTTTTGGTTGGTTACAGGCATCTTGGATGGATGCCAGCGATCAGGAATCCGTGATCAGCGTGTTTTGGGTATATATCGCACGTATCCGATGTTGCTCCGACAGGCCCGGTTTGGCCGGTATCATGAAACTGTCAGAAACGTCGGGAAAATGGGTCCTTGATTCCTGATGCGAAAATCTGGTAAAACTAACGGATCGTTTAGAGGTGTTGTGCCGTTCACGGAAGGGTGCGGTACAATTTCACCCTTGCGGAAAGCGGGAA
>JBMUHF010000166.1:0-2316 GCA_050302555.1 Arenicellales bacterium
ACATCGCGCAGCCCAAGGTTGAAGCCCTGACCGGCGACCGGATGAACGATATGGGCAGCGTTTCCAAGCGCAACCAGTCGCTCCCCCACGGGGTTTTCGACTTCTGTGCGTCGCAAAGGGTATACCTGCAGGCGGTCACAGCGATGGAAAAAGCCGGCACGGTCACCAAACGTTTCCTGAAGGGCTTCAAGAAAACTGTCCTTTGGCAGTGTAAGCATCTCCCGGGCTTGTTCTTTCGGCAGGGTCCAGGCAAGCGCAAAGCGCCGCCGATCAAGTGGCAGCAGCGCGAGTGGGCCGTGACGGGTAAAGCGTTCGTATGCGGTGGCGTCTTGATCTCGGTCGACGCCAACAATGCCCACCAGCGCCTCTTCGTTATATTTTTTTTCAATAACCTTGAGGCCTGCAGCATCGGCGAGAGGTGAGCGCCCTCCGTCAGCGAGCACCACCAGCGATGAAGAGATGCGCTCGCCCGAAACATCGACGTGGGTAGATAATTTTCCTGTGTCTGGATCAATCCGGTTGACCTCAGCCGGGCAGCGGTAGTCAATTCGGGGGCTTTGACGCAAACGCTCGGTCAACGCCCGTCCGAGAATCCGGGTCGGAACCACATAACCCAGCGCATCAGTGCCGATGAGATCACGATCGAGACGTGTGAATCCGGCGTGGCCACGGTTGGAAATGTGGATCCGATGAATCGCTCCGGCTTCCGCTTCAATTGCCGGCCAGACGCCAATACCCTCCAAAACCCGCCGCGAACTGAAGGTCAAGGCAATCGTTCTTTCATCGAAACTCGGCTGGTCGTTTTGTTCCAGCGGCTTTGCTTCGAGGACAGTGATATCGAGATCGAGCGTCTCAAGTGCGCACGCTAAACTGGCGCCCGCGAGTCCGCCGCCGACAATCGTGACGCGCGGTTTCATGTCCGGACTAGTTGCCCGAGGCCATGAGCGTTTCGATTGCAGCAGGATCTTTGGGTGCGTCTTGGGTCAGTACGTCATGTCCTTGCCGGGTTACCAAAACATCGTCCTCGATGCGGATACCGATGCCGTGCCATTGCTTGGGGATATTTCGGTGGGCAGGAACATAGATTCCGGGTTCAATCGTCAGCACCATTCCAGGTTCGAGCATCCGCCAAGTATCTCCTACGCGATACTCTCCGACGTCATGGACGTCAAGCCCAAGCCAATGACTTGTCCGGTGGACAAAGAACTTTCGGTAGGCGGTTTTTTCGATCAAGCTGTCAACGCTGCCTTTCAGTAGCTTGAGATCCTTGAGGCCAGCTGTAATCGCACGAACCGCTGCCTCATGAGGATCATTAAATGATGCCCCAGGACTGACCGCAGCAATGGCGGCCAGCTGCGCTTCCAGCACAATCTCATAAAGTGCTTTTTGCCTCCCGCTGAAGCGACCGCTGACCGGGAAAGTACGTGTGATGTCAGCGCAGTAACAATCGATCTCTGCGCCGGCGTCGATCAGGAGCAGGTCGTGCTTACGAAGTCGCCGGCTATTGTCGATGTAATGCAGGATGCAGGCATTCTCTCCTCCGGCAACGATTGAGGGATAAGCAGGATATTGTGCACCCCCTTGACGAAACGCGTATTCGAGTTCTGCTTCAATTTCATATTCAAACATACCCGGCTGGCATCGGCTCATCGCCCGGCAGTGGGCCACAACAGAAACTGCCGCAGCTTTTTTCATCGCCTTGATTTCCGCGGCACCTTTGATCAAGCGTAACTCGTGCAGGATATATCCAAGGTCGACCAGTTCACCGGGCGCGCTGATCCCGCTTCGCTTGCGGTTCTTGACGTCACTCAACCAGTGAAGCAGTTGTTCGTCAAAGTCGGGATAGCGCCCAAGATTGCAATAGACCTTAGAGCGGTTTTCCAATAGCCCGGGCAAAATATCTTCAATATCATCTATCGGGAAAGCGTCGTCAGCATTGAAGATCTCGACCGCACCTTCGAGACCTGCGCGGTGACCATCCCACATCTCCTCGGCCCGATTGCGCTCCCGGCAGAAGATTAGAAATTCGCCGCTCGCCCGTCCCGGAATCAGGACAGCAACGGCTTCCGGCTCGCTAAAGCCTGTCAGGTAGAAAAAGTCACTGTCGGGCCGGTAACGGTACAGCACGTCGCCGTTTCGCCGGGCGATTGGGGCGCTCGGCACAATAGCGATACCATTCCCGATGTGCTGCATCAGGTTCTGCCGCCGTCGCGCGTAGTCTCGAACCGTTGTCATAGCAAAAATCTCATTGCCCGCGTTGCGTGGGTATAACCACTTCGACTGCCTCAAAGACGAGCTGTGCCACGACCTTCAGAT
>JBMUHF010000167.1:0-9803 GCA_050302555.1 Arenicellales bacterium
TGCGATATCGCTCGTTGAGTACGTCCCGCTGCTGCTTGTCGAGCTTGTTATTGGGGAACTTGCCAATCTGGTGACGCCAGGACTCGCCTTGGCGCTTGAAAGCCATAGACACTGTGACGTTGCCCTTCGGGTTAATTCGAACGTGCAGACGAGGCTTGTATATGTCCCGTGCTTTGCCGTCTTTAGGCGTCCAGGTCTTAATGAAACCTTCCGTAAATCGGAACATTTGTGGGAGTTCTGTGGGAGTCAGAACACCTATTTTCTATGCTGTGGGAGTGAGAGTCAGCTGCTCTACCAACTGAGCTAACGGCCCAATGACCTACCACCACACAGCACTGAATGCAGAACTGGGGTGACCGATGGGACTCGAACCCACGACGGCCGGAATCACAATCCGGGGCTCTACCAACTGAGCTACGGTCACCACATGTGCTTTCGCGAACCGGCAATTATCCAATAAATGGGCGTCCCGACGCCAGCAAAATTGGTAGAGGTCTTCTGGACCCCTGAAATCAAACGGCTGGCGCGCCCGACAGGACTCGAACCTGTAACCTACGGCTTAGAAGGCCGTTGCTCTATCCGGTTGAGCTACGGGCGCCGTACCGATCTGCAGAGTAACTGGTCGGGGCAGAGGGATTCGAACCCCCGACCCCCTGCTCCCAAAGCAGGTGCGCTACCAGGCTGCGCTATGCCCCGATGGCGGGCGGAGACGACCGCCCACGCGCGATTCTAGCGGATAACGCTCTCACGGCGCAGTGATTTACCGTGTGGGCACATCGGTCACACCTTGGCACCGAGGCGATTTCTTAGCCAACCCAGCGCCACTGGCCCGCTTGATTTTCCTGAGTCGAACCCCATGTTTTCTGGTGATTAGAATTCCCCGCTCTCAACGAACTTTTATTCACCTGTCAGGAGTATCGCCAGATGACGCAGACCGACGCCGCGCAGACACACAGCTTTCAGACCGAAGTGAAGCAGCTCCTGCAGCTGATGATCCACTCGCTCTACTCCAACAAGGAGGTCTTCCTGCGGGAATTAATCTCCAACGGCTCGGATGCCTGTGACCGGCTCAGATTTGCTGCCCTCACAGATTCCAGCCTGATGGAAGATGGGGCAAGTCTTGGACTCAAAGTCAGCGTTAATAAAGATGAAAACACAGTCACGATAACGGATAACGGTATCGGCATGACCGCTGATGAAGTCATCGAGAATATCGGCACCATTGCCCGCTCGGGGACCCGGCAGTTTCTCGACGCGCTGAGCGGAGATGCCGCAAACGATGCCAACCTGATCGGCCAATTCGGTGTCGGGTTCTACTCTGCATTTCTAGTCGCAAAAAAGGTTGAACTGACTACGCGCCACGCGAGCCAGCCCGCTGATGGTGGTGTGCGGTGGGTTTCAGATGGCGAGGGCGAATACACCATTGAATCAGTAAACCACGAAGAACGTGGCACCAGCATCACTCTGTATTTGCGGGACGAGGATAAGGAATTCGCAGAGGACTTTCGCCTGCGAGGCATTATCAGTCGCTATTCAGATCACATTTCCTTACCAATCGAAATGCCTGCTCAAGACAAGGAGAAACAGGGTGAGTGGGAGGCCGTCAACAGCGGCTCCGCCCTTTGGTCGAGACCCAAGAACGAAATCTCAGAGGAAGAATACCAGCAGTTTTATCAGTCATTGAGCTATGACACTGAAGCGCCGTTGGCGACCCTGCACAACCGGGTGGAGGGAAACCTCGAGTACACATCACTTTTTTTCATTCCGCAAAAAGCACCATTTGATCTTTGGGACCGCGAGCAGCGCCACGGCATTAATTTGTATGTCCGACGTATCTTCATCATGGATGATGCCAAGTACCTGATGCCCTCATTCCTGCGCTTCGTGCGCGGCGTCGTTGACGCAGCTGACCTGCCTCTGAACGTCTCCCGTGAATTTCTTCAGAATAATAAAGACATCGACCGGATTCGTTCCGCGTCCGTGAAAAAGATTCTTTCGGAACTCAGCCGCCTGGCTGAAAAAGAACCCGAAACTTATGCGGCTTTCTGGGAAGAATTCGGCAAGGTGCTAAAAGAGGGTGTCGTCGAAGATCACGACAACCGTACCGTCCTCGCCGACCTGATGCGGTTTAACTCGACCAGAAGCGAAGATACTGCGCAGACAGAGTCTCTGGCAGCCTACTTCAAGCGTATGCCGATAAAGCAAAAAGCGATTTACTACATCACCGCCGACTCTCATAACGCCGCCAGCACCTCACCTCACCTCGAGATTTTTCGAAAGAACAACATTGAGGTATTTCTGCTCAGCGACCCGGTCGACGAGTGGCTGGTGTCGTCACTGGGTGAGTACAAGGACAAGCCACTTAAATCAGTCGCTAAAGGCGCCCTCGATCTCGAAGACCTGGCAACGTCTGAAGATAAGAAAGCAAACGAGGCAAAGGAAAAGGATCTCGCGGGGCTCACAGAGAAAATGCAGTCACTGTTGGGCGAGCACGTCAAAAGCGTGCGTGTCAGCCAGCGGCTGACAGACTCCCCCGCCTGCCTGGTGGCCGATGAAACAGATCTTGGCGGTAATCTCGAGCGGATTCTGCAGTCCATGGGTCAAAGCGCCCCTGACGCCAAACCCATCATGGAGATCAATCCGGATCACCCCTTGATCAGACAATTAAGTCCCGAGCATACGCACCTTGATGACTGGACACGGGTGCTGTTTGATCAGGCCGCACTGAGCGAGGGCGCCCCGCTTCCCGAGCCCGCAGCATACGTCCAACGGGTCAATGATCTACTGACAAAAGCCGTCCTTACCGGCAGCTGAACTTAAAATCGCAGGTGCTGCAACCCGTGACACCTGCGATCGTCAGCTAGTCGGTGATACTCGTCAGTTCACGGGCATCACCGACCCAATCCAGCGCACCGTCGGTATCCGGAACACTTTCGCCGCTTTGATCGACACAGTTTCGACCAAACACCAGAGAATCACTGACCTTGGCGCTTGAGCCAATGCGGCTATGCTCAAAGAGGATGCTGCGGGAGACTTGAGCACCGCTTTGAAGATGGCAACCCTGGCCGATCCAGGTAGGACCAAAGATCTGGCATCCGGGTTCAATACGGGACGCTGAGCCGACATAAATAGGGCCTTCGGCACGAATCTCATCCCAGTCCACATTTACATTTAATCCGGTCCAGATCCGGGGCCGAACTTCCGTTCCCGGCATACGCACTCCCCGCAATTTTCCGCGCATTATCTGCTGGTTCGCCTGCCAGTAATCACTAAGGTGTCCGATATCAATCCAGTTAAACGGCGCCTCAATTGCATTAAAAGCAAGGCCCTTTTCAAGCATCAAAGGAAACAGTTCGCTCCCAATATCAAACTCGACATCCTGCGGGATGAGGTCGATGACTTCGGGCTCAAAGACATAGATTCCGGTATTGACCAGTTGTGAAAGAGCTTCTTCGATCTGGGGTTTCTCCTGGAAAGACTGGATTCTTCCCGCCTCATCGCAAACGACAACACCATAACTGGACAACCGCTCATGAGGCACCTCCCGCACCACAATACTGGCCACAGCGCCCGACTGCCAGTGCCTGCGCATCACCGCCGTCAGATCGAGATCGATGACGGCGTCGCCACAAACTACAACAAACGTATCATCAAAGAATCCCCCGTAATCCTGTATCCGGCGGATACCGCCAGCAGAACCCACGGGAGCGGCGATGGTTTCACCATCCTCCACGTGTCCCTCAAAGGAATAGCCGATTTCCACGCCCCAACGCCGGCCATCACCAAAGTAACCCTCAATAGACTGGGCGAGATGGCTAACGTTTACCATGATCTGGTCAACCCCATGGCGGGCAAGATGCTCGACCAAATATTCCATCACCGGTTTTCCGAGAACCGGAATCATAGGCTTGGGCATGACGTGGGTCAGCGGGCGCACCCGCGTTCCCTTGCCCGCGGCCAGGATCATCGCTTTCATACTGGCTTCCGTGTAAATCTGCCGGGAAGTCTACCGCCTAGCTGTCAGGTTGGCCACAGAAGGCAGTGCTGTGAATACACGGCTAATACGATACAGGAATAACCTGATCAGGCAACCTGTGCAGTATCAGTCTGGTCAGAGCGAAACACCCAGTCTCCGCCCGTGACGTCCGCAACAATGGCGTCCCCGGGCGCAAACTGGCCCGAGAGGATCTGCTGGGCCAGCGGATTTTCCAGTTGCGTTTGGATAGTACGCTTTAATGGGCGCGCCCCGTACATCGGGTCAAACCCGGCAGCGCTTAACTTATCAACGGCCGCATCGGTTACGCGCAACGTCAAGTCACGCGCAGCAAGGCGCGCGGCCAGACTGGCAATCTGGATCCGTGCAATTTCATGCAACTGCTCCCTGACTAACGGGTGGAAAACGATCATATCGTCGACCCGATTGATAAACTCGGGCCGGAAATGCTGACTGACCACCGACATGACCTGCGCTTTCATCTCGGTATAACGGTCTTCGCCGGCAAGCGCCTGAATCCGGTCTGACCCAAGATTGGAGGTCATGATAATCACAGTATTCCGAAAATCGACGGTACGACCCTGGCCATCCGTTAAGCGGCCGTCATCTAGGACCTGCAACAGCACGTTAAATACCTCCGGATGCGCTTTCTCGACCTCATCCATCAGGATCACGGAATACGGGCGACGGCGGACGGCTTCCGTAAGATAGCCCCCCTCCTCATAACCGACATATCCGGGTGGCGCACCAATCAGCCTCGCAACAGAGTGTTTCTCCATGAATTCGGACATGTCGATACGTACCATCGATTCCTGGGTATCAAAAAGAAACTCCGCTAATGCCTTGGAGAGTTCAGTCTTGCCAACTCCCGTTGGCCCGAGAAAAAGAAAGGAACCATAGGGTCGGTTCGGATCTGAAAGTCCCGCTCGGGATCGACGGATCGCGTCCGATACCGCTCGGATAGCCTCCTCCTGACCGATGACCCGATGATGTAATTCAGATTCCATCCGCAACAGTTTTTCCCGCTCACCTTCAAGCATCCGGGATACGGGGATACCGGTCCAACGAGCGACTACCTCGGCGATCTCTTCATCGGTCACCTTGTTGCGCAAGAGTTGGGTCTCGCCGCCTGATTCATGATCCTGCGCATCTGCGAGCTGCTTTTCGAATTCGGGGATACGTCCATACTGAAGTTCCGCCATCCGGGTGAGATCCCCGGCACGACGGGCCGCTTCCACCTCGCTGCGTGCCTGGTCAAGAGCTTCCTTGATATGCTGACTACCCTGAACCGCTGCTTTTTCCGCTTTCCATATTTCATCGAGATCGGCATATTCGCGCTCGATCTGCAAGATTTCGCTTTCTAAAGCATCCAAGCGCTTTTTGGATGCCTCGTCCGTATCTTTCTTTACAGCTTCCCTTTCGATTTTTAGTTGGATAAGACGCCGATCCAACCGATCCATCGACTCGGGCCTGGAATCGATTTCCATCCGGATCCAGCTGGCAGCCTCGTCGACCAGATCAATCGCCTTGTCAGGCAACCGACGATCACTGATATAGCGATGCGACAAAGTTGCTGCCGAAACAATAGCCGGATCCGTGATGTCCACGCCATGATGTACCTCATATTTTTCCTTTAGGCCACGAAGAATGGCGATGGTGTCTTCAATTCCGGGCTCACCCACCAGGACCTTCTGGAAACGGCGCTCCAGAGCGGCATCCTTTTCGACATATTTTCGATACTCATCTAGTGTGGTGGCGCCTATGCAATGAAGTTCGCCGCGCGCGAGCGCGGGTTTAAGCATGTTCCCGGCATCCATGGCACCCTCTGCCTTACCTGCGCCCACCATGGTATGCAGTTCATCAATGAAGAGGATGACCTGGCCCTCCTGTTTACTGAGATCAGTCAGCACCGCCTTAAGTCGTTCTTCGAACTCACCCCGGAATTTAGCGCCAGCGATGAGCGCTCCCAGATCGAGTGCAAGCAGGCGCTTACCGCGCACGCCCTCAGGCACCTCCCCGTCCACAATACGCTGTGCCAGTCCCTCGGCGATCGCCGTCTTGCCAACCCCGGGCTCGCCGATCAATACCGGATTGTTTTTGGTCCGCCGCTGCAGAACCTGGATAGTGCGGCGAATTTCCTCATCCCGTCCAACCACGGGATCAAGCCTGCCCTGCTCGGCACGCTCGGTCAGGTCGATGGAGTATTTCTCCAACGCCTGGCGCTGCTCCTCAGCGTTGGGGTCATTCACCGCTTCACCGCCACGTATTTCTTCAATGGCTTTCTCTACAGTGCCCGTGACAATACCGGCACCTTTCATCACATTGGCCAGTTGGCTCCGATCCTCAAGGGCCGCCAGAATAAATAACTCACTCGAGATGAACTGATCGCCCCGCTTTTGTGCGAGTTTGTCAGTGAGATTGAGTGCCCGGCCCAGATCTGCCGAAATCTGGACATCACCGCCGGTGCCTTCCACGCGGGAGTATCCATCTAAAATTTCTCCCAGGCGAGATCGCAGAGCATTGGCGTTGGCGCCCGCGCGGGTCAGCAATGAGCGAACGCTGCCGCCATCCTGATCTAGTAGCGCCACCATCAGGTGGGCCGACTCAATGAATTGGTGATCGCGGCCCACCGCAAGACTTTGCGCGTCCGCCAGTGCCATCTGAAATTTTGTTGTCAGTTTATCCATTCGCATGGTCGTCACACTCCTAAAACAATACAGCCTGAGACCCGTGGGATTCACGATGGAACCCGAAACCTTTTACACTAATAATGTGGGGGTAAACTGGAGCGAATCAAGGTGGGCTTCAAGAACCCGGCCCATAATATTGGACACTCGCTCTGTCTCCTACGGCGGTGAGAGCGGGACTTAAACTCGATCAAAGAAAATCATGACCCCATCACAAGAACAGATTCATCAGCAGGTAGCACTGGCTCTATCCGAGGACATCGGCGCAGGAGACCTCACGGCCTCGCTCATTAGTCCGTCAGAATGTGTTCGCGCCAAACTCATTTGCCGGGACGAGTCCGTCGCTTGTGGGCGCGACTGGGTAGATACAGTCTTTGAAACGCTCGATACCGGTGTGCAGATCGACTGGCACTGTGAGGACGGCGATGACCTCCACGCTGGACAGACATGGTGCATCATCGAAGGATCGGTCCGAGCTATTCTTTCCGGAGAACGTACCGCATTGAATTTCGCCCAGTTGCTGGCTGGCACCGCAACGGCAACAAGAACCTTGGTTCGTGAATTACAAGGTACGCAGGCACAACTGCTCGATACCCGCAAAACCGTGCCCGGGCTGCGTCTTGCGCAAAAATATGCCGTGCAATGCGGTGGAGGCGACAATCATCGCCTGGGTCTCTACGACGGTATTTTGATTAAAGAGAATCACATCCGCTCGGCAGGCTCGATCGCATCTGCACTTGCCGCCGCGCAAACCCATGCCGGGAGAGTCGACCTGATCGAGATTGAAGTGGAGACCCTAGACGAACTCTCTCAAGCGCTTCAAGCTGGCGCCCGACGAATCATGCTGGACAACTTCTCAGTCACCCAATTGCGTAGCGCAGTTGAACTGAATCAGGGTCAAGCCCAACTTGAGGCCTCAGGGAACGTCACTGCCGAGACCATCCGGGAGATCGCTCTCACCGGCGTGGACTTCATTTCCTGCGGCGAGATCACAAAAAACGTACGTGCTATCGACCTCAGCCTTCAGTTTGACCCCCCTTTTGCGTACTGAGCCAGCCATCCGACCAATTCATTCTCACTAACAGGTCCAAGGTGCGAATGCACCACCTGCCCAGAGGGTGAAACCAGAAAGGTGGACGGCAGTCCCTTGAGCGGCTCCATCGGCACCAGGGGCTGGTCGCCGATCAAGAACACGGGATAACTCACACCAAACTCGGCAACAAAAGCGCGTATCTCATCAACTGGGGTTTTCTCAAAGGCAATGCCCAGCACCTGCACTTGCTCCGGGTAACGTTTTGCAAACGCCATCAACTCCGGAATCTCACGGATACACGGTCCGCACCACGTCGCCCAAAAATTGACAATAACCCATTGGTTTCCATACTGATTCAGGCTTTGGACAGTCCCCTCAAGGTCCTGAAGCGTGTATTGCAGTGCATCGGCCGCAAGCAGGCGCGGCCCGGTTGGGCCAAAGCCCAATAAACCCGCCAAAAAAAGAATAACTATTACTTTTCGGATATCCCACATGTGCATTAATGGATTTTATCCTTTGATAGTAAACTGATGGTGGAAGTGCTCTTCACGGCGGGTTACTCTATTGCGGTATAAAGAATGTATCTGATCTTAGAGCAGTTTGAGGTTCATCCCAATGAGGCAGTTTCTGGCTTTTGCCATAAGCATTTTGATTGGAACATCACTCGCCATTGCGGAGGGCCCGCCTGCCAATGGGGACGCGGATGCCTGGTGTGAAGCCAATCAGAATGACTGTGTCACGTGGTGCGAGAGTAACCCAGACGCGGAGATCTGTCAGGAACCGGAGTGCGACTGATATATGATTAAAATTCGTTGACGTGTTGTGCTGGCTTCTTGGAAGCGCATCATACAGCCTCGACGCTCGATGAATCCTGCGGGTGCCGCCGTGTGCCCGAATCTGTAAACGTTTGTAAATTTTGTAAATAGAGAAAAAGCAATACAACTATCTGACCAACTGAACAGGAGAGTGATTTTGAACAACCTGAAACTCTTAACTGCTGGCACCTTGGGACTAGCCTTGTTGCTGCCCCTCGGCGCGCAGGCAAACAAGCCCGTCGGCATTACTGGTGACACGATGGCCGTGACCGTTATGCACAATGGTTCCGCGATGGACATTACTCGAAACCAGGACAACAAAAATACGGTGAATCCGGCTTTTGGCAAAACCTCGCGTCCTTGCCCGCCGTTCTGCATCCAGCCAGCGGTTCTGGCCCCGGGGGTTGAGACCATCGCTGAACGCGAAATGATCCACTATGCCAAGAAAATGAGCGATGGCGATTCATCAATCATCGTGGTGGACTCGCGGACACCGAACTGGGTTGCCAAAGGCACTATCCCCAGCGCGATTAACGTACCGTGGACCAAGTTGAATCCGGCCAAAGGTGCAACCCCGATCGAGATTGCCGAGATCATGCAGGATGTCTTTAATGTTTCGGAGAGCGAAGGTCTGTTCGACTTCACCAGCGCAAAGACCGCCGTCATGTTCTGCAACGGCATGTGGTGTGGTCAGTCGCCCAACAACATTAAGAATCTACTCAAATTCGGCTATCCGGCACATAAGATCAAATGGTACCGGGGCGGCATGCAGGACTGGGAGATCTTGGGCCTAAGCACTGCCAAGCCATAAGTTTCTGTATATTGAAAAAGGCGGGGCAGTGCCCCGCCTTTTTTTTGCCTCAGCGAGCAATCCAGATCAAGGACGCCATTCTTCCGCACACGCCCTGGCGACGATAGGAAAACCAGCGGTCAGCCTTGGCATACGTACACTCCGTACTCGCCCCCACATAAGCCACACCTATGCGCCTCAGCCGTGCCAGAATCAGACCCGGGAGATCCGCAAAATAGCGTTCGCCACTCGACGCGATATGACTCTCGTCCGCCGGGTTATTTTCGATGAGTTGGCATCGCACATCATCGCCGACCTCAAAATATTCTTGGCTGATCGAGGGTCCCACCCAGCAAACCATCTCTTGCGCAGTACTCGATACTGCGGCGATTCCCGCCTCGAGCACCCCAACTGCGAGTCCACGCCAGCCCACGTGCAACAGCGCAACGAAAGTACCCTCGCGGTCGCAGAGGAACACCGGCGC
>JBMUHF010000168.1:0-3047 GCA_050302555.1 Arenicellales bacterium
ACACCGACGACGACCGTGGTGAAATCTGACGGCACTCCGTGCCGTGAATTCACAACAGAGATTGAGGTCGGTGGCGAAACCCAGCAGGGTTACGGCACCGCATGCCGCCAAGCAGACGGCAGCTGGAAAATTCAGAGTTGATCAGTTGTAGCGTTGAACGCGGGCCAACCCTGATCTACAGGGTCGGCCGCCTCAGTCGGCAAAGAGGTTATAGCGAATGATGCACCAGATCGCACGAAGACCATCCCTCCAGCCGATCTTCTTGCCTTCCTCGTAGGTGCGCCCGGCGTAACTGATGCCAACCTCAAAGATTCGAAGACGGCTACCGTCAGACTTGCGGTAACGGGCGAGGCGCGCCGTCACTTCGGGCTCAAATCCAAAGCGGTCTTCCCGAAGGTTGATACTCTGGATGATCTCGCGACGGAAGACCTTGTAGCACACTTCCATATCAGTGAGATTGAGATTGCTCATCATGTTCGAAAGCATGGTGAGCGCCCGGTTACCGACAGAATGCCAGAAGTAAAGCACGCGGTGGGAGTCGCCGCCGGCGAAGCGGGAACCATAGACCACATCGGCGCCATGATATTCCATAGGCGCGAGCAGCCGTGGATAATCCCCAGGGTCATATTCGAGGTCGGCGTCCTGCACCAGCACGACGTCACCGGTCGCCGCAGCAAAACCGGACCGCAACGCCGCGCCCTTCCCTCGATTAGCATCATGCAGGACAGCCTCGATTCCGTCATCGGCGGCGAGCGTCTGCACCAGTTCCCGGCTGCCGTCACTAGAGCAGTCGTCCACCAGAATAATCTGGGTCGCTATCGGCACGTTCTGTACACGCGCCACAATCTTGGCAAGCGTGCCAATTTCGTTATACACAGGAATAACAACGCTGACGATCATGCTGACAGGTCCAGGAGAAACTTCGACTGGTATTTTGCCATCAAACCCACTCTACTGGAGCCCCAACAGTGTCACTGTGTCAGGGCAAAATGTGCGCGCCGTCACAGTGCGGGGCTTGTGGCACACTTATGCTAGGAGACCGAATAAACCACACCGGTTTGAGAAACTTGAATATCAGGCGATCTAATTACAGGTTCTTTTCCCGACATCGTGTCGACGCCGCAGGCTTCACGCTGATCGAGCTGATGGTCACGATCGCCATTATCGGGATAGTAGCCTTGTTTGGGATACCTACTTTCAGCGATTTCATTCTCAACAACCGCATCCGTGGTCAGGCCGGCGACTTCGTCGTACAGCTGACCCACGCCCGCTCCGAGGCTATGCGCACGGCTACCCGTATAACGTTATGTCCAGGTACCTCGGGTGGCTGCGCTGGCACCAACTGGGAAAACGGCTGGGTGGTGTTCGTGGATGCCAATGCCAACGCCGCAGTCGATAGCGGTGAAACAGTGATTGGAGTCGGCCCCGCGCTCGATGGCAGCAACACCCTGCGATCCACCGCGTTCTCCACATATATCTCTTTTCGCCACGATGGCGGGTCAACCAGTATTGACGGCAGTGGTCTGGCGGGCGCTTTCGCCCTTTGTGACAGCCGCGGGTACGGTGCCAATGCTCGGGCCATTGCAGTAACCGTCAGCGGCCGGATGAAGGCACTTACTGCTGACGCGACTGGGTCCGGCATCAGCGACTGCGGAACCTGAAACTGATGAGAAATCACGGCTTCACACTTCTGGAAGTGATGATCGCACTGGTCATCTTTTCCTTCGGCCTGTTGGCTCTGGCGGCGCTGATGGCCAAGGGCCTACAGTACAACACCAGCGCACTGCACCGCTCCTATGCGTCCAGTCAGGCCTACGACATCGCCGACCGGATGCGGGCTAACCGCCTCGGCATCGACGCCGGCAACTACGACTCGATCTCCGGAGCAGGGACCGATCCTGGCTGTATCTCCAGCGGCTGCACCCCTGCCCAGATGGCGCAATACGACGGCTGGGCATGGAACAGCGTGAATGCAACCGTGCTCCCAAGCGGCAGCGGCACTGTCGCCAGATCCGGTAGCACCTACAGCATCACCCTGACCTGGGACGATGATCGGGACGGCGCCGCCGACGACAGTTTTGTCTTCGAGTTGCAGCCATGATGTGCAGATCGAGCCCAGGCGCTTCAACTGCGTGCCATCCTGCGCTTCGCCGCCAGCAGGGTGTAACGCTGGTCGAACTGATGGTAGCCCTTGCCATCGGACTTCTGGTCACGGTCGCCATGCTCAAAGTTTATGTGGATGCCAGCCAGATGTACCGCTTCAACGAAGGCCTCGCTCGAGTGCAAGAAAACGGCCGATTTTCGCTTGAATTCATCCGCCGGGACACCCGGGTGGCGGGTTTTTGGGGCTGTTACAGTGATGCGGCGCTCTCCAACGGCGTCTCGGCCGCCAGCGACGCCTATATTAACGTCGCTGCCGGGCACATCACCGGCACCTCTGACGACGGCCTTAACAGCTCGGACAGCATCACCTTTCGCAGCGCAACCGGCAGCGGTTCCCCTTTGACGACCGGAATGTCAGGCACCGGCGCCGGCGTTACTGTTGAAAGCGCAGGCGCCCTTTCGACCGGTACAGCGGTACTCATCAGTGACTGTGAGAACGGTGATCTCTTTCAGGTGACCGGCATCTCCGGGACGACACTCACCCATGCCGCCGCAGGTGACGCCAATACCTCACCCAACCTCAGTAAGGCATATGCCGCCGGCGCCCGGGTATACGAAGTCCGGCAGGCAACCTTCTGTATCGCTCCGGGCGCGGACCCGTCTCAGCCGGCATTGCGGCGTCTGGTTAACCCGACACCGGGCCAGACTTGTGCCAGTAACGGCGATGAACTGCTCGAGGGCGTCGAAAACATGCAGGTCCTCTATGGTGAGGATACCGACGCCGATGTCGACGGTACCAATGGAGACGGGACCGCCAATCGCTATGTGGCCTTTGGTACTTCGGATCTCGACATTGACCGGATCGTGAGTGTCCGGATCTCGTTACTGGTGCGTTCACTCAATAACAACCTCACCACGGAGCCTGCACCCTACACTTTTAATGG
>JBMUHF010000169.1:0-1806 GCA_050302555.1 Arenicellales bacterium
GGCGGCAAAGGAATCAACGTCCTGACGGGCGCGGACCCCGTTGCCCCGGTCGGCGGCGCCGCATTTCACGACACCAGAATCTGGATTCAGCCAACGTGATCCAGGTCACGTTCTAGCATAGAAATCCCACCACGCTCACAAAAACTGGCCTATAGTTGTGTCGTTGTGTTTGAGTCCAGGATCGGGCTCGGATGAGCCTCAGGAGGGCAGTTTTGGAAATGAGCATCTTCAGCATTGTTCTGGTATTGCTGATCCTGATAGTGGCGTGGCTGGTTTGGACTTATAACCGATTTATTCGGCACAAGAACAACGTGCGCGAAGCATGGAGCGGCATCGATGTTCAACTTAAACGCCGACATAATCTCATTCCGAATGTAATCGAAACCGTTAAGGGATACCTGACCCATGAACAGGACACCCTCGACTCGTTAACCCGCCTCCGAACCGGTACTGGCAATGGCGAGAGCGTTTCAAAAATTGCGAAGCATGAGAGCAATCTTTCCAAAGCAATAGGCGGCATCCTGGCGGTCGCAGAAGGATATCCAGACCTCAAAGCCAATGCTGGTTTTCTCGATCTTCAGCAGAAACTGCACGAAACTGAAGAGCAGGTACAACTGGCAAGACGGTACTACAACGGTACCGTCCGTGACTGGAATGTCCTGGTAGAGGCGTTCCCCAGCAATCTGATCGCCAGTATTTTCAGGTTCGAACTCGCTGAATATTTCGAGATCGAACTGGCCACAGAACGGGCACTGCCAAAAGTTGATTTCTGATGGCCCACCTCGGGTTCAGGCTGTTTCTTCTCGCGCCCCTACTGTGGGCGCTCACTGTAGCGTTCCCATCGTTTGCCGAGGAGCGTATCCGCCAGTTTCAAAGCGACGTCGAGGTGATGCCCAGCGGCACGCTGACGGTAACGGAAACCATTACGGTGCTGGCCGAAGGTAAAAAGATCAAACGCGGAATTTACCGCGACTTTCCAACCGAATATCGCGATCATGAAAACCGCAAACATCAGGTTGGTTTTCGCTTGCTGGGTGTGTCCCGAAACGGCAGTCCGGAAGCGCATCATACGAAAAAACTCAGTAACGGTATTCGGATTTACATCGGACAGCGCAACCGGATTCTCCCACCAGGGGAATACCGTTACACATTAACCTATGAGACGGATCGGCAATTGGGTTTCTTTGACAAGCATGATGAACTTTACTGGAATGCGACGGGCAACGACTGGGATTTCCCAATAGACGAAGCAGCAGTCATCGTAAAACTTCCTGAAGGGGTACCCCCACACCAAATTCAGGCAACGGCCTACACCGGCCCCGCGGGTTCACGGCACCGCGATTACCAGTCGGGAATTTCCTCCGACGTCTCCGTGACTTTCACAACGACCGCGTCCCTTGCTCCAGGCTCTGGAATCACCGTCGTCGTGGGGTGGCCCAAGGGATATGTGAGTGAGCCGAGCAGCCAGGAGCGTCTCGGTTTCTGGATGAGAGATAACCCTGTTGCAATGGTCGGTTGGCCGGGCACGCTGTTGGTCTTTTTGTACTTTCTCTTCGCTTGGCATCGGGTGGGACGCGACCCAAGCGGCGGTACAGTAATTCCACGGTTCGAACCTCCGCCGGGACTGTCTCCCGCAGCAGCACGCTATATCCTGAAGATGGGCTTTGACAGCAAGGTATTTTCCTGCGCGCTGATCAGTATGGCGGTTAAACAGCGTATCAGCATCAGCGAGCAGGCTGATGGCAAAACAGTTATCCACCGCGATGACGATGGAAACATGGATCCACTCTCTTTCGGTGAAAAAGC
>JBMUHF010000170.1:0-2933 GCA_050302555.1 Arenicellales bacterium
CGAACGTCTCAGATCTGGATCATGGTCGGCGAGTCGGTAACCGTGCCGACTACCAGAACTGGATCAAACTGACGCAGAGTTTCAACTGTATCCATTTTGTCGGGGGGTATCCGGTGGAACCGGTGGACCTGCACGCTTCGACCCGCCATCTTGATTGTCTTTTCGATATGCTTACCTTAACCGACAAACTCGTTCACGCTTATTCGCTGGGCGTGGAACGTGTTGAGGATGCGATGGCCATGGTCCGAATTGCCGCGGGATTGGATGAGGCAGGTTTTGCCAAGGCCCCGCGGATGTTTACCAATATCAACTCGTCATCTCCGCTTAAGCATGACTGGCCGATGCTAGACGGCGCGATGCGACTAGCGAAACAGAATCAACTCGTGATCGTGACGCCGTTTACTCTGGCGGGTGCAATGGCGCCGATCACGCTGGCCGGAGCGATTGCCCAGCAGACAGCAGAATGCCTCGCGGCGATCGTTCTGTTGCAGTTGGTGCAGCCAGGGGGCCCTGTGGCCTATGGTTCGTTTACGTCGAATGTCGACATGAAGTCTGGCGCACCGGCATTTGGGACGCCGGAATACTGTCGAGCGACGCAGATGTCAGGCCAGATGGCGCGCTACTACGACTTGCCCTGGCGCGCCTCGAATGCCAATGCCGCCAACTGTGTGGATGCACAAGCCACCTGGGAAAGTGCTTCTTCCTTGTGGGCGTGTTCCAGTGCTAATGCCAACATCATCTACCACGCCGCGGGATGGATGGAGGGGGGGCTCTGTGCGAGTTTTGAGAAATTCGTGATCGACTGCGAAATGCTCCAGCAGTTTGCGCATTATCATCAGCCCGTCAGCGTTACTGAAGAGGACCTTGCCCTTGAGGCCATCCGCGCGGTGGGCCCCACGGGCCATTTTCTGGGCGCTGACCACACCCAGGAGCGGTACAAGACCGCGTTCTATAGTCCTTTTCTCTCAGATTGGAGCAATTTCGAAAGCTGGGAAGAGGCAGGCGCGGTTGAGACCCCGCAGCGCGCCAACAAAATCTTTAAAGAGGTGTTGGCCCAGTATGAAGCGCCGCCCATGGATGTCGCCATTCGGGAAGAGCTGGAGGATTTTGTCGAACGCCGAAAACGCGAAGGCGGAGCGCATACCGACTTTTAAACTTGACACAGGACGGGTTCAACTTGTCTTGCCGTGTTGCCATAATTGAAAAGATGAATGGTTTTAAGTATTTAGAATATTCTGATTATGATTTCTGCGAATAAAACTCCACTGTCTGGCGTTATAATATTTACCGAGTAGACAAAAATGCTTGGTGAAAAAATCAAACCATCATGAAAATACTGGCAAGAATCGGTGTATTACTGGCAATCGCCCTGCCGCTCAGCGGCTGTTCGGATGGCTGGTGCTGGCCGTTTGACTGCAGTGTCAGTAAGTCTTCGTCAGGTGTGGTTGATGACAGCGCCAATACAACGTCTACTGCAGACACCAGTACGACCACTACCACGGACACCAGTACGTCAACCGCAACGGCAACGACTACAACATCCTCATCGAGCAGCGCTGAGGCGTTCGATCTTTCCAAAGTCACCTGGCTTCATACCAACGTTTCGAACTGGCCGGTGACCCACAATCTAACGGTCAACATCGGCGCAGGCACGATATGTATGGAGTGGGGTGGTACCTCAACATGGCCGACGGCCACCATCCGGCATACCGATGGCACACGCGACATCAAGGTGAATGCCAACCCCTGGGTCTTTGTATGGCGGAACGGCCGCTGGTATGGAGGTACCTGGGAGTGGATGACACCCAATGGAAACTGTAAACCTATGAGGGTTGTCGAAGGCGGACATATTAAGCAGCCCGGGTTGGCTGACTGGGGTGGTCCAGTATCCGGAGAAACCTACTACTTCATGGTTTCTTCGATTGCCCGCGGCGCCAACCTCAATAACTACCAGGCCCGAACCAACGTCGTCAGTGTTGTCTGGCCCTAACGGCTCTCTTGCCTGAGAGAAGCCTGGCGGGGTCTTGGGGGCCGGTAGGGTTAGGTGGGCAGGAGTGTCGTCTGAATCTTTTCCAGAAGGTCGCTGTTGATCTGACGGGGCCCTGTGTCCTGTCGGTTACGGTAGCGCCGCTCGGCCGGTAGCCGCACACCTTCCAAGGCATCAAGTTTTTCCAGGAAAGCCTCGCTCTGATCATGCCATTCATTGCCTGAGAGGATATCGGGATTCATCGCCAGGATGAATTCACCGCCCTGGGGGGGCCCTCCGTCGCCGCTGTCCCGCTCCTTCGAGGAAAAACTGACGGTCTCTCCAACAAGGGGGCCTGCCAGCAGTTCAATCATCATGGCGATATGCGAACCTTTGTGCCCGCCAAAGGGTAGCAACACACCCTTGATAATCTCTTTAGGGTCTGTAGTGGATTCGCCATCTGCATTGAGTCCAGTACCTGCGGGAACCGGATGACCGTCCCGGGCTGCGATTTGGACATCCCCCATTGCCATGGCGGCAGTCGCCATGTCGAAAACCAACGGCGGTGATTTTGGGCGGGGCCAGGCGAATGACAGGGGGTTAGTGCCGTATAAGGCCTCCGATGCACCAAAGGGCGCCACGCTCGGCATATAGGAAACGCAGGCAATCGCGACAAGGCCCTCTTGTCCCAAAGCTTCAGTCTCTGGCCACAGGGCGGCAAAGTGGTGCGTTCGAGTGACAGACAGTGTGGCCACCCCATTTTCTTTCGCAGCCTTGGCCAGAGCATCCAGAGAGCGATGGTGTGCCAATGGCGCATAACCCAGGTCACCATCGCAGTGGAGCACGACGGGTGAGGGCATGGACAGCTTCGGATCCGCATTGCCATTCACTTTGCCGCTACGAAGCGAGGCGACATATCCGGGGATACGGAAAAGACCATGAGAGTGTGAGCCATCGCGTTCGGCGC
>JBMUHF010000171.1:0-1446 GCA_050302555.1 Arenicellales bacterium
GCACCTGACACCACAGCAAGAGGTAGCATTTCATCGCGCTCTATACCCGGAGGGTACCTCGGTGTGGCGTGATCAGCGTGAGAACCCCTGGGAAAGATACAAGGTGGATCAGGGTAACAAGGCAGGGACTTACCAGATCCCCTCAGAACCCGGCGTGCTGGTTCTCGGCAAGGGCGAGATAGATCATTACGGCCTCAAAGTTATGCTCGGCGGAGATCGTACTGCGTATGGCGGAACCTCCGGTTCACAGGTGCTGGGCGGCGGCACAATGCAGTGGCATATCGACGGGACGTTCTATGATCACGCTCCTGGTCGTTACACACAGATGCGCTGTATCGAGGCCCCAGCTGGCAAAGGCCATTGGCTGGACTACCTCGGTGATGGGAACCCACTCTGGTGCCCCGCCGGCGCAACTGCCTTTGCGAGCGGACGCACTGCCTATGATTTAATGACTGATGAAGCCCGAGAACGATGTCTTAATACCAAGGTACACTATCTGACAAGGCCATTTGAAACGACCTTTTCCCTTGCCAATACCCAAAACGGCTTGCGGGTCATTGATCCTGAGTCTGAAGCGAGGTATGAAAACGGTAATGAGACCCCTGGTTCGGCTTTTGCTGACCCCGCAGCTCAGGTATACCCTCTGGTGTGGACCTGTCCGGACACTGGACGGCAGGCTCTGATGCCCCAACCGCGATGCCTGGCTTTTTTGGAAACCCAAAGAAGCGCCCGCCAGGAGTTTCTGGGAATCACTGCCTCACGGCAGCTTGTGGAAACCTGGATGCTGCCGGCGGTATCTTCCGATCAGGTGTATATACATGCCTGGCAAGCAGGAGATTTGGTCATCTGGCACAACCGCTCTGTTTGGCATTCGGCGACCGGACAACTCGCGCCAGAGGACCGGCGCGTGATGCACCTTACCGCCTTTAATGCTAGTGAAGCGCCGGCCTGTGTCCAGGACCCGGGTCCTGCAGGCCTGTAAAGTATTGGTAAATGACTAAGCACACCATGGTCGACTTTGACCTCGGGAGCCGTGTTTTCCCGATCAGCACCTCATCAAATGAAGCGCAGCGTCTTTTCGATCTGGGACTGAACTGGTGCTTCGGATTTAACCAAGAGGAAGGTCTCGCCTGCTTTAAAGCAGCTGCCGCACTCGATCCAACATGCGCGATGCTGCATTGGGGGATTGCCTACGCGGCCGGGCCTTTTTATAACATGCCCTGGTGTGATTTCAGTGAGGTGGAGGCGACTGAATGTACTGCCTTCTGTCGAGGTCATATAGATGAGGCTTTGGCACTATTGGATAGTGCGACAGCGCTTGAGGCTGCGCTGATCCGGGCACTGGCTCAAAGGATTCAAAAACCGCAACCGGTGAGTCAGCCTGAATATGACAGTTGGGATGACGCCTACGCCGACGCGATGCGAAAGGTCAACAGTGATTTTCCC
>JBMUHF010000172.1:0-11779 GCA_050302555.1 Arenicellales bacterium
CTTCCCGCGCCTTCTCGTTCTAGTCGAGATCGAAGCTTATCCCGTTTGCCGCACAGGCTGCCTGCACTGTATTGCGCAGAAGGCAGGCAATCGTCATGGGTCCGACACCACCAGGCACCGGCGTGATCGCGCCGGCTACCGTTTCTGCCGAGGCGTAATCGACGTCTCCAACCAGACGGGTCTTGCCTTGTGCTCCCTCTATCCGGTTGATTCCTACGTCGATCACCGTCGCTCCAGGCTTCACCCAGTCACCCGGAATCATCTGCGGCCGGCCCACGGCCGCGACCAGAATATCTGCCTCACGGCAGACATCCGCGAGATCTTTAGTGCGTGAGTGCGCGATGGTTACCGTGCAACTTTCTGCGAGCAGTAAAGAGGCCATGGGTTTGCCGACGATATTAGACCGGCCGACCACCACGGCGTTCTTGCCCGATAGGTCACCCAGCTCTTCTTTCAACAGCATCAGGCACCCTAACGGGGTACAGGGTACGAGTCCCGCTGCACCTGTTGAAAGCCGACCGACGTTAATGAGATGAAAGCCATCGACGTCCTTATCCGGATCGATGGCATTAATGACAGCGTGTGAATCAATCTGATCCGGTAGCGGCAGTTGCACCAAAATGCCGTGCACATCAGGATCGGTGTTCAGTTGGTCGATTAGCGCGAGCAGTTCCGATTCGGCCGTAGTATCTGGGAGCTTATGTTCAAACGAGCGCATACCGGCCTCAAGGGTCTGCTTGCCCTTGTTGCGTACGTAGACCTGGCTTGCTGGATCCTCTCCCACAAGCACTACTGCGAGGCCTGGCACGAGACCATGATCCTGTTGAAGTTGCGCGACAGCTTTACCCACTCTCTCGCGCACACCCACAGCAAAAGCCTTGCCGTCAATTTTTTTAGCCATTAAGAATCCTTAGTTCGAGATGTTTAATCACGCTCTGATCAGGCCGCGCTAACCCGCACGGCGCAGTACTTCACTTCGGCGATTTTTCCAACTGGATCGAGCGCCGCATTCGTTAGCAGATTGGCCGCAGCCTCGTGATAACAAAAAGGAATGAAGACTTCGCCTGGGCGCATACCGAGATCCGCCCTGGCGAGTGCCACCACCTCTCCCCTTCTAGAAGCGACTTTTATTGAGCCGCCCTCAGCAACACCCATCTTATCAAGGTCATCAGGATGGGCGCTCACCACCGGCTCTGGCTCGATGGCGTTCAACACCTGCGAGCGACGCGTCATGGAGCCCGTATGCCAATGTTCGAGCTGACGACCCGTAATCAAGACAAACGGGTATTCCGTGTCCGGCAACTCATTGGCGCTCTCAAGACTCGCCGGGACAAACTTGCCGCGGCCGTCGGCCGTTGGGAAATTTTCAATAAAGACGACGCCCTGGCCCGGGTCATCATCACCTTCGCACGGATAAGTGATGCTGTGCTGCGTCTCGAGACGTTCCCAGGTCATGCCAGCAATGCTTGGCATCGCGCCGCGCATCTCCTCAAAGACATCTTTCGCCTCCGGATAGTTCCAATCCAGCCCAAGGCGGTTGGCAAGTTTCTGAATGATCCAGAGATCCTGACGCGCTTCCCCCGGACAATCGAGCGCTTTGCGGCCGACCTGCACGCGCCGATCGGTATTTGAGAACGTACCGGTCTTTTCAGGGAAGGCCGACGCTGGCAGCAGCACATCTGCAAAGGCAGCAGTTTCGGTCAGGAAGATATCCTGCAGCACCAGGTGGTCGAGCGCGGCAAGGCCCGCACGTGCGTGATTAAGATCAGGATCAGACATGGCCGGGTTTTCGCCCATGATGTACATGCCGCCGATCTCTCCCTCGTAGGCTTTGTCCATAATCTCAACGACCGTAAGGCCCGGATTCGGATCAAGCTCAGTGTGCCAGTACTTCGAGAAAAACTCTGAAGCCTCAGTGTTATCGACCCGGCGATAGTCCGGAAACATCATCGGAATGAGGCCAGCGTCGGATGCACCCTGCACGTTGTTCTGGCCACGCAGAGGATGCAGACCTGTACCCGGCCGCCCGATCTGGCCAGTCATTAGGGAAAGCGCAATCAGACAGCGGGCATTATCCGTGCCGTGTACGTGCTGACTAATACCCATTCCCCAGAAGATGATCGAGGCTTTTGATCTGGCATAAGTTCTTGCACAGTCCCGAATCACATCTGCCTCAATACCACAGATCGGCGCCATCTCCTCCGGACTGAAATCCTTCACCCGCTCACACAACTCTTCGAAGTTGCTAGTTCTTGAAGTAATAAAGTCCTCATTGACCAGGTGTTCATCGATGATGGTATGAATCATAGCGTTCAGCAGAGCAACGTCGGTATCGGCTCTAAACTGAAGGAAGTGCGAGGCATGACGGGCAAGCTCTGTGCGCCGCGGATCCATCACGATAAGCTTGGCGCCCTTACGCGCGGCATTCTTGATAAAGGTCGCTGCGACGGGATGATTACCTGTCGGGTTGGCGCCGATAACCACGATGACTTCGGCGTGCGCGGCATCCTCGACCTGGTTGGATACGGCACCCGAGCCGATTCCCTCGAGAAGCGCCGCTACCGACGAAGCATGGCAAAGTCGCGTGCAGTGATCAACGTTGTTGGTGCCGAAACCCGTTCTGACAAGCTTCTGGAAAAGGTAAGCCTCTTCATTGCTGCCCTTGGCGGATCCAAAGCCTGCGAGCCCATTTGAGCCAAGTTTTTGTTTCACCGAGCTAAGTCCGTCGGCCGCAAAATCGAGCGCCTCTTCCCAGGACACCGGTCTGAACATCTTGTCTGGCTGCTGGGGATCAAAATATTCGTTGAGTCCTTTGGGTATACCCTCGCGCCGGACCATGGGCTGGGTAAGCCGCTCCGGATGGCTTACATAATCAAAGCCGTAACGGCCCTTTACGCAGAGTCGTCCTTTATTGGCGGGCCCATCACGTCCCTTCACATACTGGATTTGGTTGTCTTTAACGTGATAAGTCAGCAGGCAACCCACACCGCAGTATGGGCAAACCGAATCGACCTTTTTATCAATCTCATTAAGGCCGACATCACCCGCTGGCATCAGGGCGCCGGTTGGGCAGGCCTGCACACATTCGCCGCAACCTACACAAGAACTCGCGCCCATGTCGTCGCCCAGATCAAACACAATTTGCGCATGCGCACCGCGAAAGGCGAGCCCAATGACGTCGTTGTTCTGCTCGTCTCGACAGGCTCGCACACAGCGTGTGCACTGAATACAGCTTTCGAGTTTGACTGCAATGGCAGGGTGGGACACATCTTCCACAGGCTGGCTACGTCCGCCGAAGCGGCTGTGCTTTACCTCATAGTGATCGCACCAATGGTCGAGCTCCGATTCCTGCGTATAGCTGGCGTCGCCGACGTCACCCCGCAGCAACTCCAGTACCAGTGACTGAGACCGGCGGGCCCGCGCGTTGTCACTAGATACCTTCATACCTTCTGTCGGGGCACGGCAGCACGAAGGCGCCAACACTCGCTCCCCTTCGATCTCTACGACACAGGCCCGGCAGTTGCCTGCTGTTGCTAGGCCGTCGGCATAGCATAGGTGAGGGATATCAACCCCGTGGCGCCTCGCCGTCTGCAAAATGGTCTCACCAGACGCTGCTGTCACCGGCTGATCGTTGAGTGTGAAACTGACCTGATGGGAAGTATCGGTAGCCATATTCACTGACTTTCAACCTCGTGGGGAAAATATTTGATTGTGCACCGGATCGGATTGGGCGCCGCCTGTCCAAGACCGCAGATAGAGGCGTCTTCCATAACCGTTGCAAGCTCCTCAAGCAGCGTCTGATCCCAGACGGGATGCTGCATAAGTTCCGTGGCCCGATCGCAGCCCACACGACACGGTGTGCACTGGCCGCAGGACTCGTGTGCAAAAAACTTAACGGTATTTAGTGCGGCGTTCCGGACCTGATCCTGATCAGACAGAACCATCACGGCAGCAGAGCCGATGAAGCATCCATGGGGCTGCAGCGTATCAAAGTCGAGCGGCTCGTCGGCGAGCGCCTCAGGAAGAATGCCGCCAGACGCACCGCCGGGAAAGTAAGCGTAAAGCGAATGACCCTCCAGCATGCCGCCGCAGAATTCATCGATCAGTTCACGAAGGCTAATCCCTGCTGGCGCCAGATGTACGCCTGGTTTCTTGACCCGTCCACTCACGGAGAATGAACGCAGGCCTTTTCTACCGCGCCGGCCTTGATTAGCAAACCAGTCAGCCCCGTTGTCGACGATATCCCTCACCCAGTAGAGCGTTTCACAGTTGTGCTCAAGCGTCGGCCGACCGAACAGGCCCACTTCCGCAACATAGGGAGGACGCAATCTCGGGAGTCCGCGCTTGCCTTCGATAGATTCGATCATGGCGGACTCTTCACCACAAATATATGCGCCGGCGCCGCGTCGAACAATCAATTCCGGCAACGGCCTGCCGAATCCAGTCTTCAGTTCCTCGATAGCCGCGTTCAGAATCTCAATCACACCCGGATATTCATCCCGAACATAAAGATAGCAACTGTCTATCCCGACTACCTGCGCTGCGATTAATACACCCTCCAGAAACCGGTGAGGATCACGCTCCAGATAATATCGATCCTTAAAAGTGCCAGGCTCCCCTTCGTCAATATTCACCGCCATCAATCGGGGCGCTACCTGATCCTTAAGTATTCGCCATTTGCGCCCAGCCGGGAATCCCGCACCACCAAGGCCTCTAAGACCTGATGAATCGAGCGTGTCAATAATCACCTTCCCAAGCTCCGGGTCGTCCTGGCAACGCTTTGCAAGCGCATAACCGTTGTCGGCGCAATAACTGTCGTAACGGACCCAGCCCACTGGTGTCTGTGGGCCAACCTGGCCCTGATCAACGCACGCGGACACCTTAGCCACATCAGCGTGTCCGACCGGGTTCTGCCCGACAACCGCAACCGGTGCAGCATCGCAGCGACCCACACAAGGTACGCGCTGGATCCGAACACCCTCGCCAAACTGTGACTCGAGGTCATTGATCAAGGATTCCGCCCCAAACAAGGTGCAGCTGACAGAGTCGCAAACCCGGACGGTCAGAGAGGGCGGCGCATCCTCACCATCTCGAACGAAATCAAAATGGTGGTAAAACGTTGCAACCTCATACACTTCGGCGGGTGCAAGTTGCAGCAGGTCTGCAAGCGCCGTAAGGTGCCGAGCAGAAAGATGCTTGTAAGCGTCCTGAATCCGGTGCAGACATTCAATCAGGTGATCTCGTCGGAGCTCGATGCCGTCAATGACTGCACTGACCTCGGCTCGTACCGCCAGGTCTACCGCGCGACCCTTGCCCGCACCCTTTGGCCGAGCCCGTTTATGAACGGGGTTTTTCATTCGCTGAAGATAAGTTAGAAAACCTGTCGGATTCTACCGGGATGTTTCGCCGAGCATGATAGTCTGTTCAGATCAGATCATCGCACCTGTCTGAACCAGAAAATGATCCGGATGCGTCACTCAGAGGGCTGGTTCCATAAGTCAACCGATGCTACCGCCTCGACACTGGTAAGTGTGCAAAGTATAGGCACAGGCCAACCACCAATTCTGATCCGGGTCGGCGCATTTATGTTCTTTTGCCCGCATAATCACGCTTGTGACAGGTTGAGTACCATGTTGGAGTCGTAATCCGGATGCTTGAAGCGCGCGCAATCAGTTGTGTCAAGGGCGATCGCCTCCTGTTTGACGACCTGAATCTCCATTTGCGACCCGGTGAGGCCTGCCAGGTACTAGGCGGTAATGGGACAGGCAAAACGACGCTTTTGCGCATTCTCTGTGGACTGAGCCTCCCTGACAGCGGCGACGTCCTCTGGAACGGCTTACCCATCGGCCAGGACTTGGGACGGTTTCAATGCGATCTTGCCTACATCGGGCACACTAACGGAATCAAAATGGATCTTACGGCAAGAGAGAACCTGGCCTTCTCTTTAGCGATGCAGTCGCCGTCAGCAGGCCCGTCCATCGACGACGCGATTGCAAAGGTAGGGCTAAGCGGTTCTGACAACCTCCTTTGTCGACTACTGTCTGCCGGACAGCGACGCAGAGTCGCGATTGCGCGCCTCTATCTCACCAGTGCGTCGCTATGGGTGCTGGACGAGCCACTGGGGGCAATCGATGCAGACGGTATACAGGATATTGAAAGCGCCCTCGAAGAACACCTCTCCCACAACGGCATGGTGATCCTGACAACGCACCAGTCGCTGCGTCTTGGCCAGGGTTCCGTCTGTACCGTGCAACTGGCGAACTGACTGTGTCTGGACTTGCCACCGCCCTACACGCCCTGATCCGGCGCGACGTCCGTCTTGTGGTGCGTCATTCCAGTGACGTGGCGCATCCTGTTATGTTCTTTATTATCGTTGTTGCTGTGTTTCCCTTTGGGGTGGGGTCCGACCCGACATTGTTAAGTAAGATTGGCCCAGGAATCATCTGGGTAGGTGCCCTGCTGGCGACGCTCCTGAGTCTGGACGCATTGTTTCGGTCAGATTTCGAGGACGGGACCCTGGAACAGATGGTGCTCAGCGGACATCCTCTGACGGTCCTCGTTCTGGGTAAAGTGCTTGTCCACTGGGGCACCACGGGCCTGCCACTGCTGATCGCAACACCACTGCTGGGACTCTTTCTGGGCATGACGACCGAGGTCCAATTGACCCTACTTGCTGCCCTGGCACTCGGCACGCCGACTTTGAGCCTGATCGGCTCAGTGGGCACCGCTCTGACTGTAGGGATTCGGCGGGGTGGACTGCTGCTTACCTTACTGGTTCTGCCGCTCTATATACCCGTGCTGATTTTCGGCGCCAGTGTCGTTCTCGCCGCCGATGCAGGGCTACCTACCGCCGGGCATTTTTACTTTCTCGGCGCAATGATGGTTCTGGCGCTAGCACTCGCGCCACTCGCCACGAGTGCGGCGCTCAAAATCAGTCTCAACTAACCTGAGACACTACTCGTCGGTGACACAGCCTTCGCTGGCGGTCTTGACGTTCTTTATATACTTATACAAGGTGCCACGGTTGGCTTTGTAGGGAGGCATCGTCCAATGATCTCGACGCGCCTGCAACTCCATCTCACTGAGTTCGACATCAATGGTGTTGGCATCTGCATCCAAGTGAATAACATCTCCGTCCTGAACCAGTCCAATCGGTCCGCCTTCCTGGGCTTCAGGCACCACGTGCCCAATAATGAATCCGTGAGAACCTCCCGAGAATCGGCCGTCAGTAATCAGGGCAACATCTGATCCCAGCCCTGCTCCCATGATGGCAGAGGTCGGTGTCAGCATCTCAGGCATCCCCGGACCGCCTTTGGGACCTTCAAAGCGGATAATGATCACATCCCCTTTCTGGATCTTGCCTTCCTCAAGGGCCCGGAGCATAGCTTCCTCGCCATCAAATACGCGAGCCGGACCGCTGAACTGGCGGCCCTCCTTACCGGTAATCTTGGCAACTGAACCGCCGGGGGCAAAGTTGCCTTTCAGGATCCTGATATGTCCGGACTCCTTGATGGGTTCAGCGAGGCTATGAAATACCCGTTGTCCATCGGAAAGGTCTTCTAACTGGTCAAGATTTTCCGAAACCGTGTGGCCGGTAACTGTCATGCAGTCGCCATTCAGCATTCCCTCTCCGAGCAGATACCGCATCACTGCGGGCACCCCTCCAACGTTATGCAGATCCTCCATGACATATTGTCCGCTTGGTTTCAGGTCTGCAAGAAAAGGTATCCGATCGCTAACCGCCTGAAAGTCGTCAAGACCCAGTGGCACATCGACCGCTCGAGCCATTGCAATCAGATGCAGTACCGCGTTAGTTGAACCGCCAAGCGCCGACACCATCACCATCGCGTTTTCAAAAGCGTCACGAGTCATGATGTCGCGAGGACGGAGGTCGCGCTCCAGCAGATTCCTGACAGCCGCACCGACGCTCAGGCACTCATCTTTTTTCTGATCCGTCGTCGCGGGGGCGGAGGAACTGTATGGCAGAGACATCCCCATGGCCTCTATCGCGCTAGCCATGGTGTTGGCGGTATACATGCCGCCACAGGCGCCTGCACCCGGGCAGGCATTGTTCACAATCTCCTGGCGTTCGTCGTCCGTGATCACCTTGGCCAGGTACTGGCCGTAACTCTGAAACGCAGAGACGATATCGACGACCTGCGACCCAGCATGGCCCGGCTTGATCGTGCCGCCATACAGCATCAATGACGGCCGATTGACACGCCCCATGGCAATCAGGCATCCCGGCATATTCTTATCACACCCGGGAACTGTCACCAGGGCGTCATACCACTGGCCGCCCATGACTGTTTCGATAGAGTCGGCAATGAGATCACGAGACTGCAGTGAATAACTCATACCTTCTGTCCCCATCGAGATACCGTCGCTCACCCCGATGGTGTTGAAACGCATCGCGATCAGCCCTGCTTCACGGACTCCGGTTGCAATCTGTCCAGCGAGATCGTTGAGATGCATGTTACAAGGATTGCCTTCCCACCACATGCTGGCGATACCCACCTGAGCCTTGTCCATATCCGCCCGGGTCATCCCCGTGGCATACAGCATGGCCTGTGATGCCCCTTGAGATCGAGGCTGGGTAATCCTCGAACTTACCTTGTTCAACTTTTCACTCATGGAACTCTCCGTTAAAAAATCTTTGCCAGATTCTGAACACTGGCTTATTCGCGAACGCCTTTATGACCCTCTCAAACTGTTATCTGCAACTACCCGATAAGATTGCTCTCCTAGACCGGTAATCCCAAGTCTGAGGTGGTCTCCATCTTGGAGGAACACGGGCGGTTTACGGCCTAGACCTACCCCGGCTGGTGTACCGGTCGCAATGATATCGCCAACATTAAGGCTCATGCACTGGCTTAGGTAGGCAATCAGTTCGGTGACCGGGAAAATCATGTCGGCAGTGCTACCGCTTTGCATGGTTTCTCCATTGCGCTCGAGCCATAGATTCATCGCCTGAGGGTTCGAAACTTCGTCCGACGTTACCAGCCACGGCCCGATAGGGCCATAACCATCGCCTGACTTCCCTTTGGACCAGTTTCCGCCGCGTTCTATCTGCCACTCACGCTCGGAAAGATCGTTGATGAGGCAAAATCCGGCGATCGTATCAAGTGCGTGATCTGCCGTGATGTAGTGCGCTCTTCTGCCCATCACAATCCCCAGTTCTACCTCCCAGTCGCTCTTACGTGAGCCACGCAAAAGGGAAATGTCGTCATAGGGTCCACTGATAGCGCTTACCGCCTTCATGAACACCACGGGTTCGCTGGGAGGCGAAAGCCCGGTCTCTACCGCATGGTCATGATAGTTCAATCCGATACACACAAACTTTCCCGGCCTTCCCACGCAAGGGCCAAGGCGTTGCGGCGCCGGCACCAGGGGTAATGACTGCGGGTCAATATTCTTCAGTTTTTGTAGGGCTCGTAAATCAAGGGTGTCTGGATTTATGTCCTCGATGACTCCACTTAAATCTCTAATTTCGCCGTCGAGATCGAGCAGGCCCGGTTTTTCATTATGGCGTTCGCCAAACCTCACCAACCTCACTGTGCTACCTCCCCTGGTGCCAGTTGATTTAACCTGACTGAGAGTTCTGCCTCCAGTATCTCTCCTAATACCTTGGCTTGGGTATCTACGGATGGGGGTGTCAGATGGTTTTCTATTCCCATGGCACGCTGAAACTGCATTTGAATCAGGGCAGGCATGTCGATCATGATCCCCGGATTATCCCATCTACCCGCCACCCGCATGGGGAGCACTACCCCAACGGAATTAAATGGCGGAGGCAATAGATTCACGATCTCCGGCCGATCCAGTTCGAGTGAGAGACGATAATCCGCCAGCTCAGTCTCCAGGTTTAGACTTCCCTGACCTACAACCTCGAAACCGCCTGCACGAAAGGCAAGGTTATCGTTAACCAGTTGTGCATTTTCCAGTCTAAGCGTTGCGGTGACGTTCTCGAGCGTTGTGTGAGAGTTTTCTCCCAGCCAGTCCCCACCACGGGAAAAATCGCTCTGAGCTAACCGATCTAGCAGAGAAACTATATCCAAGCCTCGAATCTGGCCCGCTTTGGCTTCGAGCGTCACTATTCCACGCGCGGAACGGACGCGCTCGACGTATTCCGACCCGGAAAAGGCCACAATGGCATTGAGATCTGCCTTGCCCCGGAGCACATCGGTCAATCCCAAATCCTTAATAATTTTTCCCACGGCCACCTCCGAGAAAGTCTGTCGGGTCATAAAATCAAGTTCCTGGCCAACGACCTGTGCCACGGTATCAATCCGCATTGCCCCTTCATAAAGGTCGGCAGTCATCGGGGAAGCCACTACCACTCCGCCTCTGGAATTGATTGGGATATTGAGGTTGCGAAAAAGCAGTCCTCCGGATTGAAATGTACCGATCTGCAGCACGCCTTGCGCTCTGAGGCCTGCCGCTAGCAAAGGAGAGAGACTCAACCATTCAAAAGCATTCAGCGGACCACGGGCTTGTTCGGGCACCATCTTATCGATATTCAGTGATGGGGATAAGAGTGAAAATTCAATCTTTGTGTCCTGATGCAGATCTGTGAAGTTCAGATCACCACTCACTTCAGTAGTGGATCCAGCAATCAGGAGGTCGGTGATCGAGAAAAACATTAAACCCGACTGAAACTTCCCCTGCATTGTCAGGGCTCGAAAGTCCGAGCCATCAAAGGACTGCCCGTCAAGGCCAAGTCCTGTTGCGATCGGCACAAGATCGAGATCGGTTACACTGAATCGGCCAACTCCTTCAAAACGCTCCCCCCTCACAAAACGTAACAACTGCATTACGGGAAGGGATATCGTCAACTCCCTTATGCGCGCAGACTGCACTCCCTGCATGTCCGCAATCTTCCTCAGGTAGGCGTCCTCCACCGCCAGATCGGCAAACAGGCCTGCACCTTGCTGGAATCTGAAATCGAGGCCTAAAGAACCCTCCAGCGTCAACTTAAAGCCCGTCTGCGCCTCAATGTGATCGGCGATGCTCTCGCGGTAGTCGTTAGGGTCGAAAAACAACACCGACCAAACCAGAATCCCCGCCAGAAGGAGCGCAAGGCTTGCGATTGACCATAGCAGCAGGCGACGCACCGACTTCATAGCCGCAGATCCGTGCCCAGGCTCGACACCACACTAACGTTGCCGTGTTCCCTACGGACAGTGTCCAGACTGTTCTGAGCGGCTTCTATGGCCGTAAGATCCGCGCCAGAGCGAAAGGCTGAATCGCTAAGCGCCCGACGCCACGTACGCGCACCAGGCTCCCCTTGAAACAGCCCCAACAGATGCCGCGCGAGGCGCTTCAGCGGCACGCCGTTCTCGAGCTCACCGCGCATATACGTCTTGTACGCCTCCAGCACATCAAGCCGGGATTGGTGAGTTGGGGTATCGTCGAACAGCAGCTGATCCACTTCAGCCAGGCTCCAGGGGTTCTGATAAGCCTCGCGACCCACCATGACGCCGTCCACCTGCTCAAGATGCGCTGCGGCCTGGTCGATTCGCGTAATTCCTCCATTGATCACAATCGTGAACTCTGGATACCGCTCTTTCAGCGCGTAAACACGATGGTACTGCAGCGGTGGAATCTCGCGATTCTCCCGCGGACTCAATCCCGAGAGCCACGCTTTTCGCGCATGAATGATGAAAACTTTGCACCCTGCCTCGGCCACAGTATCAACGAATCGGAACAAGTCATTAACGTGGTCCATCTCATCCACCCCGAGTCGGCATTTCACCGTAACGGGTATCGATACTGCCGC
>JBMUHF010000173.1:0-2352 GCA_050302555.1 Arenicellales bacterium
ACGCCTTCCGCAATCGCCTGCTCGGTGTTAGCGCGCAATTCCTGCTTTGCGCTGGGCGAATTCAACTCTTCCGCAAGGTTTTTGACGCCGAGCCGTTGGGCAAGTTCTGCGATGCCTGCCTCGGTATGGGCTGGCGCACCCCTTTAACCCGCTTCCCTATCTTCGCCTCTGTCTGTCGCTTGGCAGTTCCCCGAAGGTCGTCGGGGAGATTTTTAACTACATCTGGGCCGAGGGTGCCCCAGCCCATACCGAGGCAGGCATCGCAGAAATTGCCCAACGGTTCGGCATCGAAAACCTTGCGGAAGAGTTGAATTCGCCCAACGCAAAGCAGGAATTGCGCGCTAACACCGAGCAGGCGATCGCGGAAGGCGTTTACGGCGTTCCAACCTTTGTCGTGAATACAGAGAGATTCTGGGGCTTAGACCAGATGGAGATGCTCTCCGAATGGTTTGCAAACCAAGATGAGATGACCCAGATCTCGACGAAGCGGTTCACTAAATTTCCGTCGGGACTCTAGGACAGCAATTGATTATGATGTTGTGCTGGAATCTGTGATTCAGTTAACTCAGGTGATACCCGAGGCGGCCTCCTTCGTTTCGGGCAATGGACACCTGAAAGGGGAAACCATGGAAGAAACCGGTGTAGCCCGCTCTTATCGGGCCAAATCTTTAGAGGAACAACAGGCCGCTTACGACAGTTGGGCCAAGCAGTATGAAGTCGATCTGTGCGCAATGGGTTACCGGATACCGGCCGTGCTTGCCGCCGTATCCACTCGCTTTGTCCCCTCAACTGCCGCACCGATTCTGGATGCGGGATGTGGTGGCGGCATTCAGGCAGAGGCGCTCGCCATGCTGGGGTTCGGTCCCATCACCGGAATAGATCTTTCGGAAGGCATGCTTGAGGTCGCACGCGCCAAAGGTATCTATAGTGATCTGCGTCAGATGACCCTCGGAGAAAAACTCGACTTCGCGGATGACACATTCGCCGCAATCATTTCCAGCGGTACGATTACCCCGCGCCACGCACCACCGAGCAGCTTCGACGGATTAATCCGGGTTGCAAAACCGGGCGCTCCAATTGTCTTCAGCCTGCGGGATGACCCCGCCCAGGAGCCCGAATACCCCGAGGCCGTAAAGAGACTCACCGATGCGGGTTTATGGCGGGAAGTATTCAGCACCGAGAGCTTTCAGGGCATGCCGTACGGGGAACCCAAGATCACCCATCGGGTTCATGTTTACAAAGTCAGTTAAGTGTCGGTCAGCGTCCTCGGCTAAACACGCTGTACCTACTGCAAATCTCCAGCCCAAATGGGCGGGCGGTACTGATGCCAGCCGAACTCTTTTTCCAGTTCAGCGGCAACCTGGAGAATCAAATGATCCTTGCCGGTGTGCCCTGCGAGCTGCACGGCACATGGATGCTCCCCGTCCTTGAGCTGAACCGGCAGTGACGCTGCGGGCTGACCACTCACGTTGCAGATATAGGCAAATGGCGCAAAGGCATGCCCCCTTTCCCCCCAGGTTTCCATGTTGAAGTTCGCTGTGCGGCTGTCCATATATCCGACCGGAATCGGATCGCTGCCCAGTGTCGGAGTCAGCACCAGATCAAACTCACTCATCGAGTTGATCAGGCGCATAGAGGCCTCATGTGCACCCTGGCGTGCACGATAAAGATCCATTGCACTTAAAGATGCAACCCGCTCTCGGACAAAATGCGTTAACGCCTCCAATTCTTCGTGCAGGGGTTCACGACCTACCTCTTTGATCCTCTTATCAATTTCATAAGCGACGTCCACCATCCAAAGATCTTCCATCCAGCTTCCGAGACCCAGGTCAGCGGGGTACGCATACTCATCGACTTCGTGCCCCATATCCGCCAGAACCGTACTCACCCTTTCTACGGACGCTTCCTGATTTTTACCGACCGAATCCCCGTATGGCGTCGAGATGGACACTCCGATGCGAAGCTTGGGCGGTTTTTCATCGAGAGCCGCTAGGTAAGAATCGACTTCGGGTCGGACGTGGTACCGACTACCGCGTATCGGGCCTGCCGATTGATCCAGAGCCGCTGCACTGTCACGCACTGATCGTGTGAGGACATGATCGGAATTGAATCCGTTCGAGAATTCCATAAAGTATGGCCCCATGGGATTCAAGCCGGCCGTTGGTTTCAGTCCAAATACTCCACAGCAGGCGGCAGGGATCCGGATCGAACCCCCGAGATCTGTCCCGTGCGCGAGGGGAACCATCCCAGATGCGACCGCAGCCCCTGCGCCGCCGGAACTCCCTCCAGTCGTGACTTCGGGATTCCAGGGATTCAGCGTCACGCCGCGAAACGTCGGCTCACAGACAAAAT
>JBMUHF010000174.1:0-6828 GCA_050302555.1 Arenicellales bacterium
TAACGGCTGAGATACGGCCATCCGCCCAATTTTGCCTGAGTCAAGCATCCGACCGGTTCCAACAATCTCACCGTCATCTGCAAACGCAGCGGCGTGGCGGGCGCCAGCATCTTCACCATCGAGTTCCAATTCGAAAGGGACGCCCTGCTCCTCAACAAACACCACATGGCGAAGTGATGAAAGCGCCTCGCTGCAATGTGACCAGTCCACGATGCGGACCTCAAAACTTATCAAGGGCTTTTACTCCCTGAGTAATTTCAACTCCGGGGCGTATCGTCGTCAGTCCCCAGTTCCTCAAACTCGGCGATGCCGTCATCCAACTCACGCTCGAGATCGGTATCCCCGCCTTCCGACTCCACTTCAGCATCTTTAGACCGTGGCTTGATGGATCGGGAGAAATATAGACCCGCCTCAAACAACAGCCAGACGGGAACAGCCAGCATAGTCTGCGAGAGGATGTCCGGCGGGGTCATCACCATACCGACGACAAATGCGCCAACGATGATGTAAGGCCGCTTGGTCGCCAAAGATTCGGGGGTCGCCATACCCATCCGCACCATCAGCACGGTTGCGACCGGCACCTCAAAAGCCAGTCCAAAAGCAAAAAAGAGTTTCAGCACAAAACTGAGATACGCGTTGATATCGGTCATGACCAAAACCCCTTCAGGGGCCGTGCTGGTAAAGAACGCGAAGATCAGCGGGAACACCGCAAAGTAGGCAAAAAGTATACCCAGATAAAACAGCAGGCTGCTCGAGACCAATAGTGGGACCGTGAGGCGTTTTTCATGCTCGTACAGGCCTGGGGCAACAAAGGCCCAGAGCTGATACAGCAGGTAGGGCATCGCGATGGCTGTCGCAAAGGCAAAAGCAAACTTGAACGGCACGAAGAACGGGCCGTGCGGCTCGGTTGAGATCATCGAGTTGCCTTCTGGCAGGGAGGCCATCAATGGCTGGGCCAGATACTCGTACAACGTGTTTGCGAAAGGAGCCGCCATGATAAAGATCACCAGTACGGCACCGCCAGCACGCATCAGCCGGTCGCGCAACTCGAGCAGGTGCGACATGAAGGTCGTACCCTGCATTGGTGTAGGGTTAGGAGATGGAGTCACCGATCTTTACTGGTCAACCAGCGTCAGTCTTTTCGCTTGCGTCTTCGCGAAGCGTCTTGGCAGACTCGTTAATCGAGTCAACAACATCAGTCATGGCATCGTCGTCTTTGATGGACTCCGTCGCTCTATTGAGATCTTCACTGACATCGTCTTTGATGCTATTCACTTCTTCGCCCAGTTTGCGCATGTCAGCCAGTTCACTTTCGCGGATTTCGCGGTCAATATCTGACTTCACATCTGAGACCATCCGCCGCGCGCGGCCGACCCACATACCCGCCGTACGCGCGGCACGCGGCAGACGCTCCGGCCCCAGTACCACGAGGGCGATCGAAGCGATGATTACAATTTCAAGAAAGCCAATGTCGAACATGGCGCTACCCTTGGGGTAGATCAGACTTTGGCGTTTTCTTTATCCGAATCAGCGTCTTCGGCAGATTCGGCAAGACTCTCCGGGCTGGTTTCAGCCTCGGCCTCAGTCTCTTTTGACTCCTCTGCGTTTGCACCATCTTTCATCGTACTGCGAAAGCCCTTTACCGCGCCTCCAAGATCAGTACCGAGATTGCGTAATTTTTTGGTGCCAAAAAGCAGCAGCACAATCACCAGAACGATGAGTAACTGCCAGATACTGATGCCGCCCAATCCCATAACTCTTCTCCTGTCCTACCTGATGTGGTCGTTTCCTGCGCACCCGGGAAGGGCGTTATACAGGTCATTGCGATTTCACCCGACTGGGCTACCGCTATTTGTTACCTACATGATAACCGCTTTAAAAAAATGTGGGAAGTATCTGATTTTACTAAGGACGGTCCGAATAACGGCTCACAGCCGATTCGGGCGATTTCTCAGAGGAGATTTGCGTTCAAGGGCCTGTGCAGGATCACACCGAACCTACACGATAAATAATCTGTTTCCTAGGCCTCCGACCCTAAATGGCAACTGAGGCCCAAATACTTCCGGTATAGCAAATACTGGCGGGGCGATTCCGACCTCGGAGGGAATGCTCTAGGCTGGAAATCGTGCGCGCCCGTACCGCTGAGTGTTGGTTTATCTCAATTCCGGATAAATCTCACTCGCTGGCACAGCTCTCCCTAATACTTTCTGCAATCTCAATCACGGCAATGTGATCGCGCTCACAAAATGAGCAAACACCGGGTGGAAGGTGTCGACGATCACATACAACTTCCTTGGGATCTGGCTCAATGCGGTTTCAACATCACTTGAAACAACGGAGACGAAAATGAGCAAGCAGAACCAACAATCACTTATGAAAACCTTGGCCTTAACGGCAGTACTCTTGGCTGGATTCTCCGTCGCAGGACCGGTTGCCGCAGACACCCGGCAACAGCTCCTCCGATGCGATGACACCAATTTGGAAGACGGCGCTTACGGCCAGTACTACGGTATGGACTTTTATGGGACCGATGAAATTTGCGGCGGAGACACACTGGATAAGGGCGCCATTGGCGTCGTTGCGAACCGGTTCATCCGCGTGCGTCTGGACAACGCCAATACTGATCCGTTTGTCCTTTACGAGGTCTACTATGTGTCGATCGGAGATGACCCCGCCACTGACAAGACCATGGTTGGAAACCTCATGACGGACTGTAACGGCGATGCCAATGGCTTGCTGAAGGACATGAGCGTACCTTTAGACAAATTCAGCGGTTCTCCAGTAAACATTAAAACCCGGGTAGGGGATCAGAACGCAGGGTTTTTCTTCCTCTACAGCCGTGGTCCTTACGGATACACCGATGACGGCACGTGCCGGCCCACGACATGGAACACCAGCGACGGGACTGCCGGAGGCACGTTCAATAATCCACCTCTTTGGGGGGGTGGCGCGGGGTTTGATTTAATCCAGTTTGTCTCAGGTTACGTCACCAAGTGATCGTGACTCTGTCCAAACTACCATAAGAGCCTGCATCAGCAGGCTCTTTTTTTAGCGTGCTTCAACTAGAAAAGTCACTGCCTAATCATTGAACTGCATGGACTCTCGGTGAGCGCGAATCGGAAATTCGGTGAATGTCAGCACCACACTGCAGAAGTTTTTCCTCAATGCAGTCATAACCCCGGTCAATGTGATAAATCCGATCAATTACGGTCTGCTCGCCGGCTACCAGTCCCGCGAGCACCAAACAGGCAGAGGCTCTTAAATCCGTGGCCATCACCTGGGCCCCGCCCAACTGGTCCACGCCCCGCACCAACGCCGTGTTTCCGTGCAGATTAATATCGGCGCCCATCCGCTGTAGCTCGTGAACATGCATGAAGCGGTTTTCGAAGATATGCTCGGTGATTGACGCAACACCCTCCGATACACAATTCAACAGCATGAACTGCGCCTGCATATCGGTTGGAAACCCGGGGTAAGGGGCGGTACTGATTGAAACCGCATGTGGGCGTTCCGGCATCTTAAGACTCAGTTCGCTCTGTGAAACTGAAATCTGCGCGCCGGCTTCTCGTAGCCGTGCGATAACGGCATCGAGATGGGCCGGGTTCACATCATAAAGATGCATCTCTCCTTGGGTAACGGCGCCCGCCACCATGAAGGTTCCTGCCTCGATTCGGTCCGGAATCACGCGATGTGCGGCGCCGGTAAGGTTAACTACCCCTTCGATCTCAATAACATCAGTGCCAGCACCTTCAATACGTGCGCCCATTGCCGCGAGGCAATCGGCAAGATCGACCACCTCGGGCTCGCGCGCAGCATTTTCAAGGACAGTCGTCCCCTGTGCCAGCGTCGCCGCCATCATCAGGTTCTCAGTGCCGGTCACCGTCACAGTATCAAAAACAATCTTGGCGCCTTGCAGCCGATGCCTTGAAGTACTGGCCTTGATATAGCCCTCCTCAACTGAGATGGTTGCACCCATCTGCTCGAGCGCGCGGATATGCAGGTCCACCGGCCGCGAACCAATGGCGCATCCGCCCGGCAGAGACACCTCCGCCTGACCGAAGCGGGCAAGCAGAGGGCCAAGCACCAGAATCGACGCGCGCATGGTCTTGACCAACTCGTAGGGCGCCCGTCTTGAGATCAATTTACCTGCGTTGATCCGGATAACGGACTTTTCATCGACTTCAATCCGGGCACCAAGACGGCCCAGAAGCTCGAGCACTGTGGTGATGTCACGAAGATGGGGTACGTTGGCGACCAAAAGATCCTGATCCATCAGCAGGGCACTGATCAGGACTGGCAGCGCTGCATTTTTGGCACCGCCGATCCGAACGGCCCCGCGCAACGGTTGGCCACCCCTAATGACTAGACTTTCCAATATGCTGACCGCCAAAAATTAAAAAGCGCAGCCAGTATGGTACGCCTAGTCTTCAATTTTAACTGATTCAATAAAAAAGGCGCCTGAAGGGCGCCTTTTTTATTACTTTAAAGGCCCACACGCTATGCGCTTGGCGCCTGTGAAAGCTGCTTTGCGAGTTCGCCGTTTTCGTACATTTCCATCATGATATCGCTGCCACCCACAAACTCTCCGTCAATGTAAAGCTGGGGAACCGTAGGCCAGTTGGAGTATTCCTTGATACCCTGGCGAATCTCATCATCCATCAACACGTCTGCGGTTTCAAACTGCGTGCCGAGCGTCTGCAGGATCTGAATTGCCCGACCCGAAAAACCACACTGCGGGAAGTCTCGGTTGCCTTTCATGAAAAGCATTACGCGATTGCTGCTTACTGTTTCTTTGATTCGTTCATTGACGTTCATGATATTCCTCTATGAAAATTCTGTTTCCGATATGTTCCGGCAGCCGCTTCTAGCCCTAGGAAGAAGAAAGAGAACTCTTCTCCTCCGGCGTCAAGGTGCGCATTGACAACGCGTGAATTTCGGCTTTCATCCGGTCACCCAGTGCCCCGTAAACCATCTGGTGCTGTTGAATCCGGCTCTTGCCGGCGAAATCGTTACAAACGATCTCTGCTTCAAAATGGTGTCCATCGCCGGAGATTTCAACTGTTGCGCCGGGGAGGTTTTCCTCAATCCAGCCTTTAATGTCTTGTGGGCTTACCATGCGCTGTTATCCTGCTAAATCACCTAAAAAACTAGTGGTTTTCCATGACCTTTTGTTCGATGGATTCTATCAGGGCGTCAAGGCCATTGGTGTCAATATATTCACCGTACTGATTCCGATAACTAATAATCAAACTGATGCCATCGATCTGGATATCGTATATCTTCCAACCGCCATCGGAAGTCAGCAAACAGTAGTACTCGATCGGCACGGGCGCTTGGGCGGGTAACAGCAACTCGGTGGGGACGACCGCGATGCGCCCTTCCGCCCGAGTGGTCACTGTGCCAAACCGAAGCTCCTGTTCGCCCGTGTACTCAAACATAGCGGTCGCGTAACTTCGCATCAGTAGATTCTTAAAGCCCGTCGTAAACCGCTCACGCTGGTCCTGCGATGCTGTTTTCCAATGAGGGCCGAGAATCAATCGGGCTACCTTTGTCACCGCAATTCTCGGTACCACGATCTCTTCAACCAGTGCGTAAAGCGCGCCGTGATCAGCCTCGAGCTCTGCCTGGCGCTCCTGGAGTTCTCCAATCAACTGATTGACCGTACTCTGGATCATCTCGTCTGCCGTTGGCGCGGCAAGCGCCCCACCGAACCCCAAAGCCACGGCCAGCACCAGTGCGAAACGACGCACAATTTTCAAGGCATGAAAAAATCCGGAGATACGAAACATGGGGTCAGCCTGGAAGCCCAATCAGATCAGATATTGTGCAAAGTTACCGCGTGAACTTCAAATGGTGATTTACTGTCAATTATTGAAGGGGCGTAGCCACAGAATAAGTCGGGGCAAAAGCGTTAAAGAGGCAAGCAAGGCAATCGCCATTCCCAGCGCCGTAAAGACACCAAAAAATATTGTAGGCAGAAAATTAGACAGCATTAGTATGGAAAATCCCGCGATGATGGTAATGGCGGTATAGAAGATAGCGCGTCCAATATTGGCGTGACAGTAATGCAACGTCTTCACATAGTCGCCTATGCGGCCGATCTCGCTTCGAAAGCGATAGATGTAGTGAATACTGTTATCTACGGCAATGCCAAGTGTGATCGACGCGATGGTTATAGTCATCATATCAAGCGGAATCCGGACCCAACCCATTATCCCAAGAATGATAGCTGCTGCAAGAAGATTAGGTGCAATGCCAATAACAGCAAGACGAAAGGAACGGAACAGGATCAACAGCATCAGCGCAATCCCCAGCATCACCACACCCAGGCTAAGAATCTGGGAAGAAAAAAGACTCTGAAGCATATTGTTGTAAAGCACGACGAGCCCCGAGACCTGAAATCGCTCCGGAGCCAAACCTACCTCCGCTTCCAGTCCTGATTGAATATCCGCCAGCAGCGCATTGCGGCGAAGATCAGGGAGTGAGTCGCGTATGCGGGCAGTAAGGCGTACTTCGTCGTTCTCGATTGAGACATACGGGCTCAAAAGCCCTGCCTTGAGATCATCCGGCATACGTTTGTAAAGCACCGCGAGTTCAAAAGTATCAAACGGTGCCTTGCTGATTGACTCACCCACCCGGATCAACGAAGCAAGAGAAAGGACCTGACCTACTCCGTAACGGCTGGCGAGAAAATCATGGACCGCCGACACCGTATTGATCTTCTCCGGGGTAAACCAGTAATCCACCGGGTCGCCTTGCGATACCGATCCCAGCAGCAGTGCCAGATCGTCGTCAGACTCTTCGGCTACAGGGTTTTCGGGTTCCGAC
>JBMUHF010000175.1:0-15161 GCA_050302555.1 Arenicellales bacterium
GGGGGTGAAGAAATTATAAAATCTCCAGCCTGGGTGTGCCAACCGGGTTGTGCATTTCTCCTGGCCAAATAAAGATCGGGGATCCCATCGATTTGGAATTAATTCGAACCCAAACTTCAAGACTAACACTACCCCCGCCGACCATGTCTCACAACATTCCATCACAGAATTCAGTCTCCCAGGGAAACGGGTCTGCTGGGTGGTTGCGACTGATGATTCCGGCGATTTGCGCACTGGCGCTTTACTGTATCCCACTGCCCCAGGATCGGGTCCTCAGCATCCACGAGTCTGTTCTGCCGCAGACAGCTCAGCTGATGGCCGATAACGGTGACTGGCTCATCCCACGCCGGGACGCGGTTGCCCCATGGATTGAAAATCCACCGTTGCCCCAGTGGTTGACGGTGGCTATGTGTACGATCGCCGGTACCTGCTCTCAGGCATGGGTCTCGCGTCTCACAGCCGGGATTAGCGGCGCGCTGGCAGTCTTGCTGGTTACGTTAATGGCAGCCCGCCTTTTTGGAACCGGGATTGGTATGCTGAGCGGCCTCACAATGGCAACAAGTTATGAGGTCGTCCGCTACGCCACACTCGCCGAGGATGAAATCTTCCTGACACTGACCTCTGCTGCGGCCATGACCTGTTTTGTGTTTTCTGAATACAAGGCATCCAAAACAGGTGGTGAGAAATCCACTCCAACCCAGACAAACACGCCCCGCGCCTGGGGCTATCGGTCCTGGTGGGTAGTAGCGTTCTTCATCGCTACGGGGCTTACCAACCTAACCAAAGGGGTTGGATTTGGCCCAATGATGGTGTTCGTTCCCGTGACGTGCTTTATCGCGCTTTCATGGGATCTGACTCGCTTTCGTCGCTACCTATGGGCATGGGGAATGGTGATTTTTCTGCTTCTTACATTGTGGTGGCCGATTGCTGTCATCCTGACAATCCCAGGTTCACTCGAAGTGTGGGTCTATGACCTTCTTGGAAGGGCCTCAGGAGACTACGAACTCATAAGCAAACCTTTCTGGTACTACGGGATTGCCCTGGCGCAGGTAAACGCGCCGTGGATACTTCTCATTCCAGTTGCGCTCGCAGTGACATGGAGGGAAGTCTTTTATAAAAGGCATTCTCCCGAGCAGTTCCTCTGGGTGTGGGCCCTATCAGTTCCACTGGTCCTGAGCTTCTTCTCGGGAAAGCATCATCATTATCTACTGCACTGCGCCGCACCCTGGTCTATCCTCGCGGCGCTTGGCATTCGTCATCTTGGCTGTCGATTCGCAATCATCCGGCGCTTTCCTAAGCCAGGCGCAGCAATCCTCTTCGGGTTCCTTGCTCTGATCTATGCAGTCCTTTTGTCTACCCACAAGACAGTGCATCATGAGGATGGTGAATTCATTCGGGCGATTACAAAAAGATATCCATCGGGACCCTTTCTGGTTGATCAAAGCGTCGCCGACGACCTCAAAGGATTTCAGATTCAGTTTTATCTACCCGGGCCGCATACCCGGACCTTACATAATCTCAGTTTCCTGCGCGCAAAGAAAATTACCGAGGATCGGGTCTACGTTATTACAGAGTACGGTCGCCGAGGAGAACTAACCCGTTTCGGCGACATCCAGTTGCTTATGAAAAGCAAGAAGACCGGGCGTCAGCAAGGACCGGACACACTGCTGACCCTCTTTGAACTTACCTATTATGAGCATCTCGAGCGAGTCGACACAGAGGGTTTAGTCATCACTCCGATGCAAGCAATGTACCGCGCCCCAGGGCCCGTTCTTGAATGATGTTGTCAGAGCCACGGGGATCCTTTATCTACGCCCGGCCAATCATGCTAAGGTCTGAGCCCTTGGATAAATGCTTCAGGAGGCACTGATGAAACTGACTGGGCGCTGTTACTGCGGTGATGTTCATTACGAGATTGAAGGGGAAGCACAGGCCTCTCTGCACTGTCATTGTCGGGAGTGCCAGTATGTCAGCGGCGGAAACCCCGCTGCGCTGATGATTTTCCCGTTGGAGGCTTTCCGCCTGACACAGGGCGAAATGAAACAGTTTCGCCGTTCAGATCTGGAGCGCCCGGTCACCCGACATTTTTGCGAGCACTGCGGCACTGGCCTTGCTTCCGAGACGCCTAATCGGCCGGGCTCCATTGTGGTGAAGGTCGGCACACTGGATGATCCTTCGGTGTTTACGCCCGCCGTCGCGATTTTTACTTGCGACAAGCAGGCCTTTCATCATATTCCGGAGGACATTCCAGCCTTTGACAAACGGCCGGGCTGAAGTCTCGCCGCGTATCGGACCGGTTTACGCTCCCTCTCTTCCCGCCATGGCATCAGCGACGATGCATAGAATCTCAAACATCATGGTGGCGCCGGTCAGGGCAGTATTACCACTCGGATCAAAAGGGGGCGCCACCTCGACGACATCACCCCCAACAAGATTCAGACCTCGACAACCCCTGATCATCAACTGGGCTTCGACCGTGCTGAAGCCCCCCACCTCAGGAGTACCGGTGCCTGAGGCATAAACCGGATCCAGTCCATCCACGTCAAACGTGAGATAGCAGGGTTTCTCACCTACGACACGGTGAATCTCGCTGATCACGGCTTTAACGCCGAGATCGTAAAACTCATCCATGTAGATGACCCGCATCCCGGTGTCATGACTGAACTGCCACTGATCAAGGTCGTTCAGCGACCCCCGGATGCCGATCTGAATTGTGCGCTTGGGATCGATCAGGCCTTCCTCGACAGCGCGACGAAACGGTGCCCCGTGATGGAACTTCGAGCCAAGATAATCGTCGCCCGTATCGCAATGGGCATCAAAGTGCACCAGCCCCACTGGGTGATCCGCCGCTATCGCTCTCAAAATCGGCAGCGTGATGGAATGATCCCCCCCGGCGGAAACCGGCACTACCCCAGCGTCATGTAGCCTTGAAAAAAATGCCCGAATTTCATCAAGACTCTTTTCCAGGTGGAAGGGTGACTGCACCCAGGCATCCCCCACATCTGCAACCGAACAGATGTCGTGAGGGCTGATCCCGCTTGACTGGTTTCGCCGACGCATGAGACTCGATTGATTACGAATCTCCCGAGGACCATGGCGCGCACCCGTGCGGTTGGTCACACCTCCGTCAAAAGGAACGCCGACCAACCCAATATTGAGACCGTCATAGTCTTCCCGGTAAGGTGCCCGCATAAAGGTCGGCAGTCCGGTGTACCGTGGTCGCTGAATGGGATCTTGATACGCCTCGTACTGATACATGTCTCCCCCGTTTCTGATTTATGATCTCTGGTCTAAGCCCTAAGGATGCAGCCTAAACACCTACATATGCAAGCCCATCTGAGTGATTCGCCGGAGATAAAGAGCCTACGCGCGCTTTTTGAATGCGCTGTTTCACAGGCTTACCCCACTACAAATTTAGCCCACTATCTATTGCCTCCCCCAGATGGCCGAGTCGTGGTTGTCGGCGCCGGTAAAGCAGCCGCCGCTATGGCCAAAGCCGTCGAGGATGGGCTTTCTACTGTTGCTGACAGTCTGGTCCTAGTACCTTATGGACATAAGCGCTCTTGTCGGTTGATCAATATCGTTGAAGCGAGTCATCCAGTACCCGATAACGCCGGCGAGAAAGCGGCGCGGCAGATACTTGATCTGGCGGTCTCGCTCGGGGCCGATGACCTCCTCGTCTGTCTTTTATCCGGGGGTGGCAGCGCCCTACTCAACCTACCCTGTACCGGAATTACGCTGGAACAGAAGAGAGTTCTCACCCGAGAACTACTCGCCTGCGGCGCGGACATCCACGATATCAATATAGTTCGCAAGCACTTGTCGGACATCAAAGGGGGGCGGCTCGCAGCGGCGGCGTTTCCTGCCCGTACCGTGACGCTTGCCATCTCTGATGTACCTGGAAATGATCCGGCCACCATTGCTTCGGGCCCCACGGTAGGTGACCCCACTACACGACAAGACGCCCTTGAAATCCTCAGCAAATATGGAATCAAGCCGCCGTCCTCAATTGCAGCCAAGCTCGCTTCAACTACCGCAGAAAGCCCCTTCCCCGGCGACCCAAAACTCACCGCGAGCGAAATAACTATCACTGCAACCGCGGCTGAAGCTCTTGAAGCCGCAGCCGCATATGCGGAAGAACAGGGCCGCAAGGTGGTCAACCTGGGCGACAAGGTTGAAGGCCTCGCATCGGTACTGGCCAGTGAACACGCCAAAGCATTCGAACGTGAACGCCTGATCCATTCCGCCGGCAAAGACTTCGTCCTGATTTCTGGTGGAGAGGCAACGGTAGTACTTCACGGTAACGGCAAGGGTGGGCCCAATCAGGAATATCTCCTTGCACTCGCGATCGCTCTTGATGGCACACCCGATGTTTTCGCCATTGCCGCAGATACCGATGGCATTGATGGCGCGAGCCAAGCGGCCGGGGCCTTCATTACTCCGAACACCCTAACCCGTGCAGCAACCCAGGGGTTGGACCCGCATGCTTATCTCGCTCGCAATGACGCAGGTGGATTTTTTGAGCAGCTCGGAGACCTTATTATCACCGGACCGACGTGCACCAATGTAAACGACTTTCGCGCTATCGCTTATATTCCGTCGGTTGATTGATTTACTATTACCCGAATACAGTAAGGAGTTCTTCCATGGGAAAGCGGCTCAGCAAAATTTATACGCGGACTGGAGATGAAGGTTCCACAGGCCTCGGCGATGGGACACGGGTCCCCAAGACCTCGTCCAGGGTCGAAGCAATGGGCCAGGTAGACGAACTGAACAGCCTTATCGGCCTGATGATGACTGAAGCACTGCCCAAGGAGATCCATCAGTTCCTAATGGCGGTGCAGCACACGCTGTTTGACCTCGGCGGTGAACTGAGCCTTCCCGGTCACACGCTGGTATCACCTGAGCGGGTCATAGCCGTTGAGAACATACTTGACGAACTCAACGCCACACTGGCCCCGTTGGAGGAGTTTATTCTCCCCGGAGGTACCCGGGCTGCAGCGCTTTGCCACGTTGCGCGCAGCACCTGCAGGCGGGTAGAGCGAGTCCTGTTTTCTGTTAATGACGGACATGCAGTCTCTGATGCCTCGTGTCAGTACGTTAACCGACTGTCTGACTTGCTGTTCGTGATGGCTCGTAGCCTAAACCAGGCTGCGGGTGAACCCGATATCCTCTGGCAAAATGACCACCCGGCCTAGCCCAACCTAAACATGAAACCTCCGGTGCTTTACTGGACGTTTTTTGCCTCGTTATTGCCTAAATATGCTCCATTTTCCTAGGGACGAATTCGATCTTCGAATCAACCGAACCCGCCAAGCGATGGCAGAAGCGGAGCTTGACGGACTCATTCTCTTTCGCCAGGAGAGCATGTTCTACCTAACCGGTTATGACACCAGCGGCTACTCCATGTTTCAGGCCATGTACCTTGGTCTTGATAAAGGACCCACGCTGCTGACCCGCAGCGCAGATCGAATCCAATCCCGGAATACCTCGATTGTCGAAGACATTCAGATCTGGATTGATCAGGAGGATGCCTCTCCCGCAATCGAGTTGCGCCGCATTCTTGAGGCGCATGGCTGTGCGAACCAGCGGATTGGGGTCGAATACCATGCTTACGGCCTTACAGGCCAGCGCGCCCTAATGGTCAACAAGGCTCTCGAAGGGTTATGCCGGCTTGTTGATGCTTCAGACCTGGTGCGTCTGATCCGTCTTGTAAAGAGCGATCTCGAACTTGAATACGTTCGAAAATCGGGTGCAATTTGCGATGCGATCCTTCAGACCAGTATTAGCCATACCCGACCTGGTAACACGGTGAAGTCAGTCTACGGGGCCATGATGAATACCCTCTTGTGCGAGGGTGGCGACCCCACAGCCAGCCGTTGGCCCATGGGGGCTGGAGAAGCTGCGGTATTCTGCCGTTATCACACAGGAGATGAAATCATCGCGCCGCAGGACCAGGTGGTCTTTGAGCCCGCTGCCGCCTATCGGCATTATCACACCTGTATGATGTACAACATCCTGACCGGTAAGGTGGATCCTCGACATCAAGCGATGAACGACGCCTGCGCCGATGCGCTCGACGCCTGCCAGCAGTTGCTGACCGTCGGGAATACGGTGGGAGACCTCTACGCTGCGCATGACGAGACCATGCGTGCGCACGGGTTTTCTCATGCCGCGCTCAGCGCCTGTGGGTACTCTGTCGGCATCAGTTACCCTCCCTCCTGGATGGATTGGCCCATGATATGGAAGGATAATCCTCAGACTCTAGAAGCAGGAATGGTGTTTTTCCTGCATATGATTCTTCTGGATGAGCGGACAGGCCTCAGTATGTGTATTGGCGAAACGGCAATTGTCACTGAAAGCGTTTGTGAACCCGTAAACCGGATTCCACGAACGATCATTCATAACTAACAACGTTCAAGGATAAGGAACATGACCAAACCCCCTTGGGAAGGTATGGGTGGCTATACCAATATCAATAGCGACACCCTGCCCATGATCGATGACCAAACGCCCACATTCATGGGGGTCCCGCTGGCGTGCACGGCTGATACCCTCCGTGGCGCTGATGTCGCCATTATCGGGGCCCCTTACGTGGCGGGCGCTCGAGGTAAGTACGCGGGCGTAGACAAGGCCGAATGGTTAGCGGCGCCGATGCGGGTCCGGCAACAGTCAGCACGGTATCCCAGCGGCTATATCCAGGAACTCGATGTCGATATTTTTGAGAAGCTCAAAGTTGTGGACATGGGGGATGCCGACATTGCACCAGAATGCAATCTTGACCCAACCGCCGAAAACATTCTCAAGGCTCAGGCAGCGGTCGAGGAGTTGGTGAATCGGGCCCTCGAGGCTGGCGCGATCCCGATCGTTGTCGGTCAGAACAGCCCCTGCAGCTCCTATGCCATCGCCAAACCCATTGCAGAACGCTCTGCAGGCAAGGTCGGCATGATCAGCACTGATACCCATTGGGACTCGCGGCCGATGGACTATCTCACCGGAGACGAACGCATTGCCGGCAGCGGAAACTGGAAGTCAAAGACCTTCAGCAGTTTTTCCAATTTCTCGATCCCGAATCTCGTCGAGATCGGCGAGCGCGGCATGCTGGAGGAAGCCAGTGTTGTTCGGGATTACATGAAACGAGGCGCTCATTTTTATCCCATGTGGAAAGTCCGATCAGAACTGGGCATTGCTGGGCTTTGCGAAGAACTCCACCATGCCTACCAGGGGACAGATGACGTTTATGTCCATTTCGATATGGACATCCTAGGCGGTGCTGGGCCGGCACCGGGCGATATCCTCGGGGAACTCGCCGAACCCATGGGGATGAGTGACTACGAAATTATCCGCCTCGCTCACGAGATCGGGAAACGCGGACTTACGGGAATGTCATTCATCTGTATCCCACCGGGGTCGATGGTGACCTACCGACTGATTGTCTACATCATTGCGTTCTTGATAGCCGGTCTCGCGTTATCCCGAGGCGATTGATTCGCGGAATCGCGCCCAATCGAAATGCGGCCCTGGATCTGATTTCCGGCCCGGGGCGATGTCGGAGTGACCCACAATCCGCTCCGCTGTGATGGTCGGCCATGCGAACTGCAGCGCTTCGGTCAGTGAGGTGAGCGTCGCGTACTGGCGGTTCGTAAACCAGGTCTCATCAGAACCGACTAGCTCTATGCCGACTGAAAAATCGTTTACCCGGGCTCGCCCAATTAACGAGGAATTCCCGGCATGCCACGCGCGCCGGATCACCGGCACAAATTGAATAATCCCCCCCTCGCGGTCTATCAGAAAATGCGCCGAGACCTTAAGGGTGGCGATTTCCTTGAAATAAGGATGAGCATCTGCATCAAGGCATCCTAGAAAAAAATCGCTTATTGCCTCTGTTTCGAAATAGCCCGGCGGAAGGCTGATCGCGTGAATAACCATCGCGTCAATCGCCACCCCGTCTGGACGGTCATCACAATGCGGCGAACATAGGCAGGCACTACCGCTCAAGAGGCCGGTTTCCCGGTCAATCTCCAACGGGGACTTGTTCATTGGGAATGGTAGCCTGAACGCGCGCTCATCAGGCCTGAGGAAACGTTGAACCCACGCACGCTAGGTCGCAGCGCAGGACCATGGCCAGAGGCCTATTAGGACTCGGTATCCGGCTCGTCTGATTCTTCAGGCCTATCGAGTAGTTGCACATAGGCCATAGGCGCGTTATCTCCGGAGCGAACCCCACACTTTAAAATACGAGTATAGCCCCCAGCACGGTCTTGGAAACGCGGGCCCAGCGTATCGAAAAGTTTGCTAACCGCGTCGCGATCCCGGAGTCGCGCATAGGCGAGACGCCGGTTCGCCACCGACGGACTCTTGGCGAGCGTGATGAGCGGTTCTGCAACACGGCGCAACTCCTTCGCTTTGGGCAAGGTGGTGCGAATCTGCTCGTGCGTAAAAAGGGACACGGCCATGTTTGCAAACATGGCTTTTCGATGGCTGGAGTCCCGACCTAATATCCGACCGACCTTATGGTGACGCATAACAACTTCTCCCTGCTCTTCTCTCGATTCTCTTGATTCTCTCGAATCTTTCTATTTCTGTCAGACCTGTTTGGTTCCCGAGGATCTGCACTGGATCAATGTAGGTTGTCCCGTTTCTCGCGTTGCAGCGACGCCGGCGGCCAGTTCTCTAATTTTACCCCCAGAGACAGGCCTCGAGTCGCCAGCACATCCTTGATCTCGGTCAGGGATTTCTTTCCGAGGTTAGGTGTTTTCAAAAGCTCCACCTCGGTTCGCTGAATGAGATCGCCAATGTAGTAGATGTTTTCTGCCTTGAGACAATTGGCGGACCGGACGGTTAGCTCCAGGTCGTCGACCGAACGCAGCAAGACCGGGTCAATGCGTTCTTCAAGTACTTCGGCGTCAGCCGTTTCGGACTCTTGAAGCTGTACAAACACCGAGATCTGGTCGTGAAGAATCTTGGCAGCACGCCGAACCGCTTCCTCTGCGTCAATAGTGCCGTTGGTTTCGATCTCCATCACCAACTTATCGAGGTCTGTCCGCTGTTCCACACGGGCATTTTCGACGGTGTAGGAGACGCTGCGAATTGGGCTATAGGAGGCGTCCAAACGAAGCACCCCAACGCCGCGGGTTTCCGTCTCTTCGGCGGTCAGATCTACCACTTGGTATCCACGGCCGGTGCTGACGGTAATCTCCATATTTAATTCGCCATCGGGCGAAAGATTTGCCAACAAGTGATCGGGATTGACCACTTCCACATCATGATCAAGCTGAATATCACCTGCGGTTACCGTGCCTGGGCCCTTCTTTGTTACCCGAAGGACGGCTTCCTCCCGATTGTGCATGCGCACAGCCAGGTTCTTAAGGTTCAGGAGAATTGCAATCACGTCCTCTTGTGCACCGGGTACCGCAGAGTATTCATGACTAATACCCTCAATCCGGACCTCGGTCACGGCGGCGCCGGGCATAGAGGACAGAAGAATACGGCGAAGCGCATTTCCCAACGTGTAGCCGAACCCTCGCTCGAGCGGCTCCAGGGTTACCCGGGCTCGAGTGTCGTTGACGGCATCGACATTGATGACGTTCGGTTTAAGAAACTCTTCTCTGACTTGGGACATTGAGTAATTTCCTCTGAAATGTATCGTGTTTCAAACTTGCTCTCGCTAGGGTTGTTGCACGTGTGTTCGCGCAACCGGTCGCACTGAACTTATTTCGAGTACAGCGCAACCACCAGCGACTCATCAATTTCCTGGGATAGTTCTGCACGATCCGGCACGGCCTTGAGCACGCCCTTGAATGCCTTGCTATCGACGTCAACCCAGGGCACAAAGCCCAACTGCTCTGCGATCTCCAGAGCGGACTTGATCCGAAGCTGACCCCGGCAGCGTTCCCGGACCGTGATCTCGTCACCCGGCTTTACTTGGAAAGAGGCAATGTTTACTTTGCCCCCATTAACCAATACAGCGTTATGCCCCACCAGTTGGCGAGCTTCGGCCCGAGTTATTCCAAACCCCATGCGGTAGACCACACTGTCAAGCCGTGACTCCAGAAGCTGCAGTAACGTCTCACCTGTGGAACCCTTGGCTTGGGCCGCAGCGAGGTAGTAGCTGTGAAACTGTTTTTCCATTAGGCCATACATATGGCGAAGCTTCTGCTTTTCCCGCAGCTGCGTCCCATATACGGTGACTCTCGGACGCCGGGCACCCGCCTTAAATCCGGGCGGCCGATCAAACTTGCACTTGGAATCCAATGGGCGAACCGGACTTTTAAGAAAAAGATCGGTCCCGGCACGTCGCGCCAGTTTACAGGTGGGTCCTCGGTATCTTGCCATAATATTCTCTGCTGTCTGCGCTAATTACGCTGATCAGACGCGTCGCCGCTTCGGCGGACGACATCCGTTGTGCGGCACGGGTGTTACGTCTGTGATTGAGTTGATTTCGAATCCGAGATTATTCAGGGCTCGCACGGAAGAGTCGCGCCCAGGTCCAGGTCCCTTTATCTTCACATCCAGCTGCTTCATGCCGAATTCCTGGGCCGTACGGCCAGCCGTCTCGGCGGCGACCTGTGCTGCAAAAGGCGTGCTCTTGCGGCTACCCCGGAAACCTGCGCCACCCGAGGTTGCCCAGGCTACCGCATTTCCGTGCCGGTCAGTGATGGTAATGATCGTATTGTTGAACGTTGCATGGATGTGCGCTACACCCTCGAGCACATTCTTGCGAACTTTCGCCTTTGTTCTTTTTTTGGTTTGTACCTTGGCCATATCTTGGGTTCCTGCTGTTATTTCCGGATCGGCCGTTTGGGCCCTTTTCGGGTCCGCGCGTTGGTCGACGTTCGCTGGCCCCTGACTGGGAGTCCTCGTCGATGACGCATGCCCCGGTAGCAGCCCATGTCCATCAGGCGTTTAATGTTCATTGAGATTTCCCGTCGAAGGTCACCCTCAACGGGGATGGAAGCCACCTGGGAACGCAAACGGTCAGCGTCCTCCTCAGAAAGGTCGTGAACCTTGGTATCACGGCCGATAGCCGCCTGATCACAGATCCGCTGCGCGGTGACACGGCCAATGCCGTACACCGACGTGAGCGCGACCTCGATATGCTTGTGCGCGGGTAGGTTGATGCCTGCTATACGTGCCAATGTAATTGCCTCTTGCTGTTACCGTTTCAAATACAGAATGCTACGCTTACCCTTGGCGTTGTTTATGCCTGGGGTCAACGCAAATCACCCGGACGCTACCATTTCGTCGGATGATTTTGCAATTTCTGCACATTTTCTTTACCGATGCCCTTACTTTCATTTTTCTTCTCCTGCTGCCCCGAACGCGACGCTAACGAGGCATTCCCATACCGCCAACCAGCGATGACTTCTTCATAAGACTTTCATACTGTCGTGACATTAGGTACGACTGAACCTGCGACATCATGTCCATCATGACCACAACGATGATCAGCAAAGATGTGCCCCCAAAGTAAAATGGAACACTCCACTTGACGATCATAAATTCCGGAATAAGGCAGACGACAGTCAGGTACGCCGCGCCGGCTAACGTCAGTCGGGAAACCACCTTATCGATATACCCCGCCGTCTGCGCGCCGGGGCGAATTCCTGGAACGAAAGCGCCGGACTTTTTAAGATTGTCAGCGATTTCCTTTGGGTTGAACACAAGTGCGGTATAAAAGAAGCAGAAAAAGATGATCATTCCCGCGTACACCAGTGTGTAAATCGGCTGCCCTGGTGAAAGCGTAGTGGCAATATTCTTAAGCCAGCCCATCCCATCAGACTGCCCGAACCAACTCCCGAGACTTGCCGGAAAGAGGATAATGCTCGATGCGAAGATAGGTGGAATGACGCCTGCCATATTCAATTTGAGCGGTAAGTGGCTAGATTGTCCAGCCAGCATCCGGCGTCCCTGCTGACGTTTTGCGTAATTTACGGTGAGGCGGCGCTGGCCTCTTTCCACAAATACAACAAAACCGGTTACTGCAATTGCCCCAATAAAGAGGGCCAAAACTCCGATCGGCGTGAATGCACCGGTCCGGGCAAGTTCCAACGTCCCAGCAACTGCAGACGGTAATCCAGCGACAATGCTGGCGAAAATAATAAGGGAGATACCGTTCCCGATACCGCGCTCTGAAATTTGCTCTCCGAGCCACACCAGGAACATCGTCCCGGTCACCAAGGTTGCAACCGTGGTGATCTTAAAACCCAATCCCGGCACCAGCACCACTGGCCCTCCTGCGGCCTGCTGGCCCTCAATGGCGATGGCTATTCCAAGGCCCTGAAAGAGCGCTAAGGCGACCGTTCCATATCGCGTGTACTGCGTGATTTTCCGGCGGCCGGCCTCCCCTTCCTTTTTCAGCGCTTCAAGTTGCGGAACGACGGAGGTCATCATCTGAATAATGATCGATGCTGAAATATATGGCATTACCCCAAGGGCAAAGATTGACAAGCGCTCGAGCGCTCCGCCCGAAAACATATTAAAGATATCGACAATCGAACCACGCGTCTGCTCAAAAAGTGCTGCGACCGCGGTTGGATCGACTCCGGGGATCGGAATGTGGGTACCGATTCGGAACACGACCATTGCGCCTAGAACAAACAGAATGCGCTGACGCAGTTCTGTCATCTTGCCGATAGCTGCCAGGGGAGATGCTGCCATATCGACTAGGCCTCGACCTTGCCTCCGGCCTGTTCAATCGCGGCACGCGCGCCCGCGGTCACACCAATCCCACGAAGCACCACAGCACGCTCAATACTGCCTGATGCAATGACTTTGGCTCGGAGGGCATCGTGCCGGATGACGCCGGCGGCTTTCAGAACACCGAGATCAATATCACCGGAATCAAGTTTTTGCAGTTCGTGCAATCTGACTTCAGCGACCCGAGGGCGCGTCAACGAGCGGAAGCCTCTTTTCGGCAGGCGGCGTTGCAGCGGCATCTGTCCGCCCTCAAATCCAACTTTGTGGTAGCCCCCGGAACGAGATTTTTGTCCCTTTACGCCTCGACCGGCTGTCTTGCCGAGCCCCGAGCCGGGACCACGTCCAACACGCTTGGCGGCCGGACGAGAGCCGTCCGCCGGCTTAAGTTCATTCAACCGCATTTCAGCTTACCTCTACCTTAACCAGGTGCGATACTTTGTTGACCATGCCTATAATGGCTGGCGTCTCTTCAAGTTCCACGGTCTGATGGATTCGCCGCAGTCCAAGGCCATGGACACAAGCCAACTGCCTTGCTCCCCGACCGAACTTGCTCTTGACAAGGGTGACCTTGATTCGCCGATTACTCATCGCCAGTCTCCTGGCCCCTGATCTCTTCTAACGATTTACCCCGCCGAATTGCAACATGCCGGGGACTGCGTATGGCGGTGAGTCCAGCGATTGTCGCTCGCGCCACATTAATAGGGTTGGTCGTCCCGATCACCTTCGCCAATACGTTTCGTACTCCTGCGGCCTCGAAGATGGCCCGCATCGTCCCTCCGGCGATAATGCCTGTCCCGTCAGATGCCGGGCGCATAACGACCCGCGCCGCACCGTGTCGGCCGACTGTCGGGTAGTGCAGAGTGCCTTTTCTGAGACTGATCTTCTGCATATTGCGGTGCGCTTCGTCCATCGCTTTCTGAACAGCGACAGGAACTTCACGGGCCTTTCCCCGCCCAATGCCGACCCGTCCTTTCCCATCACCGACAACGGTCAGAGCTGAAAATCCGAAAATCCGTCCGCCCTTCACTACCTTTGCAACCCGCCGTACGTTAATCAGCTGCTCAATGAAACCTTCCCTGTCCGTACCGACCTGATTCGCGTTCGTTGCCATAAACCTTTCTGCCGTTTCTATTTTCTGATCTTTATGATCTTGTTAAAACTTCAGCCCGCCTTCCCGAGCTGCATCTGCAAGTGCTTTGACCCGTCCGTGATAACGAAACCCGGAACGATCAAAGGCTACTGTGTCGACGCCTGCGGCAATAGCCTTCTCGGCGATCCGCTTGCCGACAACCGCGGCCGCCGCAATATTTCCGCCATGCGGCAGGTCGGAACGGATTTCCGCTTCGAGGCTTGAAGCGCTCGCCAACACCCGCCCGCCAGACGGATCAATAATTTGAGCGTAAATATGACGCGGGGTGCGGAAAATACTCATCCGGTTGACACGATCACGCGAAATCCGCGAGCGTGTTCGGACGCTGCGTCGGATACGTGAGGTTTTCTTCTCGCTCATGCTGCCTGATCCCAATGATTCGATGAAATAGCGTTAGGTTTTCTATTTACTTCTTCTTCGCCTGCTTGCGGACCACGTATTCGCCCGAGTAGCGAATGCCTTTGCCCTTGTAGGGCTCGGGAGGCCGGAAACTGCGAATCTCCGCAGCGGCCTGGCCAACCTGCTGCTTATCTGATCCTTTCAATACGATTTCGGTCTGACTCGGGGTCTCGACAGATACGCCCTCGGGCATTTGATAGACCACGGGGTGAGAGAAACCAAGACTCAGATTAAGTTTCTTACCCTGCGCCTGTGCGCGATAGCCAACACCCACGATTTCTAACTTCTTCTCAAAGCCGGTGGTCACCCCGGTAACCATATTCGCAATCAGCGCCCGAAAGGTTCCGGCCATCGCCCAAGATTGATCGTTCTGCGGGCGAACCTGAAGGCTGCCATCAGCCTGCTCAACACCGATACTGGGATGCAGATTCAGGGAGAGCTGGCCCTGCGGCCCCTTCACACTCAACGATGCATCACCCAGCACGGCGTCCACGCCGCTCGGGAGACTAATCGGATTCTTGGCTACTCGGGACATAACTTGTACTCCAGATAATTCGACAGGCTAAAAGACGCGACAGACCACTTCGCCGCCGACACCCGAAGACCGCGCCTCGCGATCAGTCATCAAACCTTTTGAGGTCGAGACCATGACGATGCCCAACCCACCGTTGACTCGCGGCAGATCCTCCGCGTTGCAATACACTCGTCTTCCCGGACGGCTGACCCGCTGAATCTCTTCAATCGCACCCACCCCGTCTGCATAACGCAGAGTGATGGTCATATTCTGGTGTGCACCGTCTTTCTGGGTCTCCACACCGCTGATATACCCCTCTTGCTTGAGTACTGTGGCAATCGACTGCTTCATATTTGACGCAGGTATCTTGACCGTGCGTTTTCTGACCGCCAAGGCGTT
>JBMUHF010000176.1:0-3078 GCA_050302555.1 Arenicellales bacterium
GGATTAAATAGTGGATTTGATTGTATTGGACACGGAAACCACAGGCCTGAATGCAGCAGACGGCCACCGTGTGATTGAGGTTGGCTGCGTTTTGCTTGCAAACCGCAAACATACGGACCTACGGTTTCACAGTTACCTGAACCCCGGGCGGGCGATTGATTCCGAAGCGAAAGACGTGCATGGAATTACTGAGCAGTTTCTCGAAGATAAACCAGTATTTAGTGAGGTAGTGGAGCACTTTCTTGAATTCGTTAGGGGATCCGAGTTGGTGATTCATAACGCCCCTTTCGATCTTGGATTTCTTAATCAGGAACTGGAACTCGCGGGGAGTCCGGCCCGATTGGAGGATATTTGCGAGGTGACAGACTCGCTGGAGCTTGCCCGGCAAATGCACCCTGGACAACGCAACAGCCTGGATGCGCTATGCCGCCGTTACGGGGTGGATAACAGCGGTAGGGATCTTCATGGCGCGCTGCTGGATGCGGAGATTCTCGCGGATGTCTATCTTGCGATGACGGGTGGGCAGACAACCTTGACGCTTGAACGGACATTCTCGAGGGAAGCAGGAACAGACAGCATAGAATCTGGATTTCGGACTGATGTTGAGTTCCCTGTTACTGGCGTTGAAAAAGCAGAGCTTGTTGAACATCGTCGTTGGCTCGAGTTACTAGATCCCGACAGTCCCTGGCACGAAATTGATCAGGCGAGTGATGGCTCCTAACGTTGGGTGTGCCGGTTGTTACTGTACGCCATGGATTTGCTGAAACGTCTGCCATACAGGTTTTAGAATATGGCCCCAGCCAAGGTCATTGAGATGACAACAGGAGTTTTAGATGAGTGATACCACTATCTACCCCGTCAACCCCGACTTTTCGGTCAAAGCCCATATAGACCAAAGTCGATACGAAGAAATGTATCAGCGTTCGCTTTCTGACCCGGATGGGTTCTGGGCAGAACAGGCAGAAGCGTTCGTGGACTGGTTCTCGCCGTGGGATACCGTGAGCCAGTGTAATTTCCACACAGGTGAAATCAGGTGGTTTGATGGCGCAACCCTAAACGCCGCTTATAACTGTATTGACCGACATCTTGAAAGCCGCGGGGAACAGACTGCGATCATCTGGGAGGGCGATGAACCGTCGGACGACAAAAAACTGACGTTTAGGGAATTGCACGAAGCCGTTTGCCGCTTTTCCAACGTCCTAAAAGGGCGGGGTGTGGTTAAGGGCGACCGCGTCTCAATCTATATGCCGATGATTCCCGAGGCGGCGATTGCGATGCTTTCGTGCGCGCGCATTGGTGCTGTGCACTCCGTTGTTTTTGGAGGGTTCTCACCCGAGGCATTGAGGGATCGCATTCTGGATTCTGACTGCCGGGTGGTGATCACAGCCGACGAAGGCCCCCGGGGCGGCAAACCGGTTCCGTTGAAAGCGAACGTCGAACAAGCGCTCGAGGGCTGTCCTAAAGTTCACACCACTATCGTCGTCAGGAGAACAGGTAACGACGTCCCCTCGGGGGGTGAGCGCGACGTCTGGTATCACGAGGCGGTCGAGGTGGCGTCAAGTAGGTGCGAACCGGAACCGATGGGTGCTGAGGATCCATTGTTTATTCTCTACACGTCAGGTTCGACCGGCAAACCCAAGGGCGTTCTGCATACAACAGGTGGCTATCAACTTTATACGGCGATGACTCATCGTTATGTGTTCGATTATCACGATGGGGATGTCTATTGGTGTACTGCCGACGTGGGGTGGATTACGGGACACAGCTATATTCTTTATGGGCCGTTAGCAAACGGCGCAACAACGCTCATGTTTGAAGGTGTGCCGACGTACCCGGATGCCTCTCGTTTCTGGCAGGTTGTCGACAAACATAAGGTCAATATCTTTTACACAGCCCCAACAGCGATTCGGGCTCTAATGAGTCAGGGGAACGATCCAGTGGCAGCTACGGGCCGTTCCAGCTTAAGGCTGCTCGGCACTGTCGGCGAACCGATTAACCCCGAAGCATGGGAGTGGTACTACCAGACCGTCGGCGAACGGCGGTGTCCAGTTGTGGATACCTGGTGGCAGACCGAGACCGGGGGTATTTTGATCACGCCGCTTCCTGGCGCAACTGAGCTTAAACCGGGATCTGCAACTCGGCCATTTTTCGGCATCGTCCCTGCGCTTTTGGACGCGGAGGGAAACGAACTTGAGGGAGAGAATTCGGGCAATCTAGTGATTACGGGTTCGTGGCCTGGGCAGATGCGCACGGTTTATGGCGACCATGAGCGATTTGTGCAGACGTACTTCGCCACCTACCCCGGTTTCTATATGACGGGCGATGGCGCGCGCCGTGATGGAGATGGTTATTATTGGATCACAGGTCGGGTTGACGATGTGATCAATGTCTCGGGTCACCGGATGGGAACGGCGGAGGTAGAAAGCGCTCTGGTGCTGCATCCCCAGGTGGCCGAGGCAGCGGTTGTGGGGTACCCGCACGACATAAAAGGGCAGGGTATTTATGCCTACGTTACTCCAATGGCTGACGCCTCACCTACCGAGGAATTGAGAAGTGAACTGGTTGCCTTGGTTCGTAAAGAGATCGGCGCGATTGCAAGCCCGGATGTAATTCAGTGGGCTCCAGGGCTGCCCAAAACTCGTTCAGGCAAAATTATGCGGCGGATTTTGAGGAAAATTGCAGCGAATGAGCTCGAGAACTTGGGCGACACCTCGACCCTTGCTGAACCTGCAGTGGTCGAAGAACTCGTTGAGAACCGGGTTGTAAAGTGATTTCCAGTGGACAGGCGTGCGGCGTCAGACTTGCGGCCACGAAGACCTCCAGCTAAACTCTCGCCCCCGCAGCGCAACAGCGCGTGCTCCTTGCTCCACCAATTGTTTGGGGAGCTACAAACCGAAAGGAGAAATAAATGCGACATTACGAAGTCGTCTTTCTGGTCCATCCTGACCAGAGCGAGCAGGTCGGCGCAATGGTCGACAAATACCAGAGCTTAATCGAAGGCAATGGCGGACACGTTCACCGTTCTGAAGACTGGGGCCGTCGTCATCTCGCTTACAACATTGGGAAAGTGCATAAGGC
>JBMUHF010000177.1:0-2530 GCA_050302555.1 Arenicellales bacterium
GAGTCGGCACCGCCTGCGGTGTTCGTGGGTTTTCGCCAATCCCTTAGAACCTGTATTACAGATCGGGGATCGCCTTGTAGGCACCGTTGTGCATGTCCCGCTTAATGCGGGAAAGCCTTAAGGTATCGCAGCGGTCCCCACTTGAACCCTAAGGTTCAAGGTACACCGGGAACTTACGGCACAAGCGGGTGGTGCCTTTCTGATGCTTCACTGACGTATGGATACTGCAGATCAAAAGCGCCAGTTACGGGTGAAGATGCGTTTACACAGACGCAGTCTATCCGAATCGGATCAGCGCGAGGCAAGCGAACGCCTGGCGCAGCAGTTGTTCCAGCTTCCCGGTATTCTGAGCGCGAAGAGAATAGGCGCCTACTTTTCGAATGATGGTGAGATCGACCCCTTGCCCGCGCTCGAAGAAATAATGGGGCGGGGACGAACAGGATATCTTCCAGTCCTTTTCGCCACTCGTCGGCCACGCCTGCGGTTTGCTCAGTATTACCGTGATGAGCCTCTGCAGCGAGGGAAGTATGGCATCCCGGTGCCGTTTCATGACCGGAGAAAATTAATCAACCCGGTTGAGCTCGACTGGCTGCTGATGCCGTTAGTAGCGTTCGATGAAAGCGGTAATCGACTTGGGATGGGTGGCGGTTTTTATGATGCGTCTTTGGCGTCGCGGTCCCATCGGGGGCAATGGCGCCGGCCGGTGTTGATCGGACTGGCTCACGAATTCCAGAGGGTGGATTCTCTCAATGTCGACAGTTGGGATGTTCCGCTAGATGGCATCTTGACGGATCGAAAATTCAGGCCCGTGAGTCGCGAGACAGGAACGGTTTAAGCGAGTGAGATTATGAAGATACTCTTTATTGGTGATGTCGTTGGCAAATCAGGCCGGCGGGCTTTGCGCCGGTTTCTCCCTGAGCTTCAGGATGAAACCGAAGCGGACTTGACCGTCGTTAATGCCGAAAATGCCGCAGGGGGCTTTGGCGTTACGGCCGGCGTGCTTGAAGAGTTTCTTGAGCAAAGTGAGATTGACGTATTGACGTCTGGAAACCACATCTGGGATAAACGCGAGGCGCTCGATCTCATCCAGGATGAGCCACGCCTGCTGCGCCCGCACAACTATCCTGAGGACACGCCTGGAAGCGGCTGGATCGTGGCGACGGCATCTAACGGGGTACGGGTAGGGGTGCTGAATATCATGGGCACCGTGTTTATGCATCCCACACTGGATTGCCCGTTCTCATCGGCCAATCTTGCGATTGAGAAAAAGCCGTCCGATGTCCAGGCGGTTTTGGTCGATTTTCATGCTGAAGCCACCAGCGAAAAAGTTGCCATGGGGTGGTATCTGGATGGCCGGGTGTCAGCTGTGGTCGGTACCCACACCCATGTGCCGACGGCAGACGAACGGGTGCTCCCTCAGGGTACGGCCCACATCAGCGATGTGGGTATGACGGGCTGTTACAATTCAGTTATCGGTATGGAAACAGCCGGTGTGCTCAAACGCTTTGTCCAACGCGTGCCTGAGCGCTTCGAGGTAGCCAACGGCCCCGCCTCGGTCTGTGGGGTAATCATCGATATTGATGAAACCACCGGTAAGAGCCGGAGCATCGCGCGCGTGCGCGCTAACGAAAAGGACTGAAACCCATGGCGTACTGGCTGATGAAAAGCGAGCCTGATGTGTATTCCATAGACCACTTACGTTCGGAAAAGCGCAAGACTGATCATTGGGACGGAATCCGGAACTACCAGGCAAGAAACTTCATGCGTGACCAGATGCAGCAAGGAGATCTTGCCTTTTTTTACCATTCCAACTGTGCAGAACCCGCTGTTGTGGGGGTGATGGAAATCGCCTCAGAGGCATATCCCGACCATACTGCATTTGACTCGCGTGAGAAGTACTTCGATGCTGGCAGCGATGCTGAAAACCCACGGTGGTTCATGGTGGACGTCAAGTTCAAAAAAAAGTTCAAGCAGCCGGTGACGCTCGCCGAGATCAAGGCGCAGAAGAAACTTGCAGATATGCGGCTGGTGCAGCGGGGTAACCGCCTGTCGATTCTCCCGGTCACGCCGGCAGAATGGCGACATATCCTTAAGATGGCCGGTGAGTCGTGAGAGGTTTCAGCCGGACGAGCTCCACGTGTAAGTTTCTCAACGCTGCTGCACGGAGTTTGGTTATTTTTTCATTTGTCTGCAGCGCGGGTGCTGCAGCATCAGATCAAGGAGACAATATTATGGTGGAAATGACTACATCCAAAGGTGTTATCACCTTGGAGCTCGACGCTGAGCGCGCGCCAGTGACCGTCGCGAATTTTCTTGAGTATGTCAACAGTGGCCACTATGACGGCACTATCTTCCACCGTGTGATTCCCGGATTTGTGATTCAAGGGGGCGGGATGGAAAGTGGTATGCGTGAAAAAACGACTCAGGAGCCGATCGAAAACGAAGCCGACAACGGACTCAAGAATCTGACTGGGACGATCTGCATGGCACGCACCAATGACCCGCACTCGGCAACCTCGCAGTTCTTTAT
>JBMUHF010000178.1:0-8394 GCA_050302555.1 Arenicellales bacterium
GCGTTGCTCTTTTTTGCCGGGATGTTTTTCTTCAGGCTCGTGGAGGACCCGGACAAACCTCAGTCGTCCTGATGCCATTGACCTCGTGACTGAGGTGGCAATCGTAGCGAGGGAACCTTTCCCGGAATGTTCAGCAGGCCAGTCGACATTCTGGAGGTAGCCGACCATGAAAAGACGTTATACGAAAAACAGGTGATCCAGGTTGGCAGAGAAATAATCTGCAAGCATGTGATTTTTCTTGTTTGCTACACAATGATGCCGACAGTCCCGGCGAGGATCGATCCTGAAGAATTTCTCTTTATCTTTAAACCAGAACTCCGAGAATGACTGATTCTCCAGCGAACCCAACAATCCCTCTGGCGTATACGCTTTGTCCTGACAAGAATAAACTTTTTGATCCGCACCGATAACGCAAAGGACCTGTAAATAAGGACACCAGTCGTAGGACTTGTCGAACTTTTCATCCAGTTCATGATAGGAATCGAAAAGCTCGAAATAGTCATTGACCAATCCTGCTCTCAGTTTTTCCAGCTGAGTACGAACTGCTGAGAAGATAGGTTTGTGATACTGATTGCTGACGTTGCCATCATTACTGGTAATGCAGGGGGACACCTTCACGCTGTTCACACCAATGTCCTGTAGTCGTTTCACACTCTCCTCGACGTAACATGCGTTATCCCGATCTACGATAAGACTGACACCCAGATGACAACTTCCACCTAGACGTTTGAACGCTAACAGGTTTTCCATGAGTTTCGTGTAGTCACCAAGCCTTACCCCACGGTATCGGGAATAACTGACATCATCCCAGCCATCCATTGAGACCCGCAACCAGGTGCCATGATGAGCAAAAACATCAGCAATTTCCCCGGACAGGCGTGCGCCATTGGTCAGACTTGCAAACCTTATAGGACCGTCTGCGAGTCGCTTTACCGTTTCAAGTATTGGCTTGTAGTAAAACGGGTCCCCGCCGCCACTAAAGGTCACCGCACGCACACCAATGGTTTCCATATCAGAAACAATCTCTCTCATTTTCTCAGGGGGGATCTGGTCTCGCTCGACCATCTCGGCGCCAAGATCAAGATCCTTCGCCTTGTATGCGCAGTACCAACAATGGTGGCCGCATAAATTCGTCGGCTTGATCCGAATATGTAAAGGGGCTGTTGTAGCGACCCCTTCACGGGGAAGACTATGAAGTTTCTCGGGAAAATGAAAAATCTTGTAAGGCGTATACAAGGCTTTCATTAATCAGGCACTCCTCGAAGGCTTGCGCGAATCATAGGAGACTCCCAAAGAGCCCGCCCTGATCCAGGACACTTTTGTGTTGGAAAGTCCGTGAAGATCTGGGGCCACCCCTGTAGACGAGATGTTCTGCGGGCCAGACTATCTGCCGTCTGAAGCAGAATTGATGGAGGGGGCAAACAACCGTTTCCCGTCGACTTTGTTGCAGTCGATAACGTAAAATCCATTCTCGTTATATTAATAATTCCGTTAATCTTTTTTTATGACGCTTACAGCTGACCTTGCCAACGGGAAACTGTCCTGTCGCGACTGCAGTCTTGCAGAGTTATGTCTACCCAGAGGTCTGGACAAGGGGGATATCGAGCGATTTGAGTCTATTGTTGGGCAACGCCCGCCATTAAAACGCGGGGAAACCATCTACCGCGCCGGGGATAGCTTTCGCGGACTTTATGCGGTCAAGTCCGGGTCCCTGAAAATTGTTGTGTCACCCCCGAACGGTGATGAACAGATTATCAGCTTTTCCATGCCCGGCGAACTCTTTGGTTTTGACGGGATTAATGACAGCCATACCTGCAATGCAATAACCCTGGAGCGGACCACACTATGCGAACTTCCTCTGGATGCCGTTGCCGAAATATCCCAAGAGGTTCCCAGTCTGCATCGTGAGTTGTATAGAGTCATGGCGAGAGAAATCAGTGCCGACCAGTCGATGCTGCTACTGTTGGCAAGACGCACAGCGGAGGATCGTCTTGCCGCTTTTCTCCTGAGCCTGTCCAAACGCTTTGCCAATCGGGGTTTCTCACAGACTGACTTCAGTTTGCCCATGTCGCGTCACGATATCGCCAACTACCTGGGTCTTGCTGCCGAGACAGTGAGCCGACTCTTCAGCCGGCTTTCTGAAACAGGGATGCTGACAGTGCACGGACGCAAGATCCACATTGCAGACATCAACGCGCTACGCCAACAGGCGGAAGGTTGCGTCCAAGCAACAGCGTCTTAGCTCATACAAATTTTCAGCAACACTTCTTAAGGCGCCACACTCCTCACCCGATCAGTCTAGAGCACTCTGGAGTGCCTCAGGACATCAGCGTCGGACCCGATATATTGATCAAAAAACATGCAGATATTCCGAAGTAAATATCGCCCTTTTCGGGTCACTCTGACCACGCGAGGCGACGGGTGGGTAATCAGATCATCATCCACCAGAGGTTGGAGGCGCTCTAGTTCACTCGCAAAGTAATCTCCGGGCACCAGGCCGTGTTCGACAAATACCTCATCAAGATCAACTTCTCCAACACACATTAACTGTTCTATCACGAGCTGGCGGATCGTATCTTCCTGGCTCAACTCGAGCCCCCGATCAACAGGCAGTTCACCTGCGTCAATACATTCCTGGTAGTGCGAGAGCGACTTGGTATTCTGACTGTAACTGTTGCCAATATGGCTGATGGCGCTGACCCCGACACCGATGAGATCACACTGCGCATGGGTGGAGTATCCTTGGAAGTTTCTATGCAGCGTTCCATCATGAAAAGCGCTTACCAGAGGATCATCCTCTCGCGCAAAATGATCCATCCCGATGTAAACATAACCGGCATCAGAAAGCTGCATAATTACGGCGCCCAGTATCCTGAGCTTTTCTTCGCTGTCGGGGAGTTGGGGTTCTACAATTCGTTGCTGCGGCGAAAAGAGATGCGGCAGATGGGCGTAGTGGAAGATGCTTAGGCGATCCGGGGTCACCTCCAGCAACCGGTCCAGGGTGACGGTGAAGCTGGCAACAGTCTGCAAAGGAAGACCGTAGATCAAATCGATGTTGGTCGATCGGAATCCCTGCGCCTGCGCATGGCGAATCAGTGAGAGCGTCTCCTCGCATGGCTGCTCCCGGTGGATGGCTTTTTGAACCGATGGGTCGAAGTCCTGGACACCCATACTGACCCGGTTAAAGCCGATCTCCCGAAGTTGATCCAAGGTTTCATGCGATACCGTACGTGGATCAATTTCGATCGAGTAATCACGGGAGACGTCATCCGTTAATGGAAAATGGTCCCCGATCTGGGCGACCAGTTGCCTTATCTGAGCGGTATTCAGGAATGTCGGAGTCCCGCCTCCCAAATGCAGCTGGACCAACTCCCGGTCATCGTCAAAGAGCTGGCTGTACATGGCCACCTCGCTGTGCAGGCGCGCAAGATAATCTGCGGCCCTTGTGGCGTTTCGGGTAACAATCTTGTTACAGGCGCAGTAAAAGCACAGTGTCGAGCAAAATGGGATATGTACATAGAGCGACAACGCTCGGGGTAGCAGTTCCTCGTTGCTGCGCTGGATAACCTCCTTCAGTTGTACCGCATCAAACCCTGTGGTGAACTGCAGTGCCGTTGGATAAGAGGTATACCGTGGGCCCGAACACCCGTAGCGCCGGATAAGATCCAGATCAAAATCCGGGCCCGGACAATCGGCCCGGCCAAAGCGGTTGTTCGACGTTTTTGGCAAGACGAGGCTCCAAGTGAATTACCCTTAACGCTAATCTAGCCATCCCGGATTTATCCATTAATGATGTAAATCATGTTCGCCACAGTTGCGCTAGCGGACTGGGTGAGTTTTGAGTCAGTAGCACGTTTGACCTATGTCAGGGAATCTGCGGTCTTAAACCGCTATCATGAACCTGCCACTTTCATAATGATCTATCGCTTGAGGTCAGATCACACAGTTTGGCCCTGCAAGGTGGACCGGGCGCCCACTCAAACTCCTCAGGCCCTGCGTGACTGGGCACCTCACCACCTTGTCGGGGTCATCATTAACTGTGATGGATATCGTATTTCTGCTTATTCCGTTGGCGTTGATACTGGTTGCAATCGCGATCTGGGGCTTCTTCTGGGCCGTCAGTAAAGGTCAGTTTGACGATCTGCAGGGTCCAGGCCACGCGATCCTGCTTGACGAGGACGAGACAGTGGACGCCTCTTACAAGACGGGGCGCAAACTCAGCGAATGAGCCGGTTCATTTCAACACGAACTACGAAGTATTTTCGATCCTAATGCCACTGACCTCGCGCCATAAGGACCTCTTTCAGAGCCGCCGGACGATCGGTCATCAAGCCATCAATGCCCAGATCCAGTAGTCGATGCATCTCTTGAAGTTCATTCACCGTCCAGACGTGTGTCTGCAGCCCGCGCGTTTTCATTGCCTGCACAAAGCGGTGGTCTATGACCTTGATGCCGTTCCACGTCACCGGCACCTGAGCACATGCCGCTCGTAGACTCCCTATCGGCAGGCCAATGCTAGAAAGCCGTGCTCGTGTTGTTTCGAGCGTTGCCATGGAGGTGCAGACAGTGGGTAATGCGCTGCGCAACCATCGCAGCCGTCTATCGGAAAAGGAACCGATACAGACCCGATCATGGGCCCGCGTGCGATTGATCACCTCTATGAGCGGACCGACGGCAGTATCTGATTTGGGGTCAATATTGAAGCGGGTATCCGGGAAATTCCCCAGAAGGTCTTCCATCAACGGAATCGGCTCACGCCCCATGACGCGGGCGCGGGCGACATCTGGATAATTCAGTTCTCTAATTATCCCCCGCTCACCGGTCACGCGGTCAAGCCGGTCGTCATGAAAAGCAATCAGTACACCGTCCCGAGTGCAGTGCACATCTGTCTCAAGATACCTGTAGCCTTGCGTTACTGCACTCTCAAACGCGGCGGCAGTGTTTTCCGGCGCGGCCTCACCATCGCCGCGATGGGCGAAAGCGAGTACGCCGCCGTGTTCAAGAAACGCGTGACTCGGCATCTATCGGTCTCGGTCGGGTTTGGGTCGGCCAGTCGATTCGGGACACAAGTGGACTGTTGCAGAGGTTAAGATTAGCATCATGCACCGCTTCTGCCGTCCTCGCCATCAAACCGCATGCCCTCACCGCTTGTCCTGATACCGACCTATAACGAGCGGGGCAATTTGTCGTCATTTATTGCGGCAGTACGGGCCTCTCTTCCACAAGCCGATATCCTTGTCATTGACGACAACTCGCCCGACGGTACCGGCATATTAGCCGAAGAAATCGCCACACAAGATGCCCATGTTGGAGTTCTGCACCGCGAACAGAAAGAAGGCCTGGGTCGCGCCTACCTGGCGGGATTTGCGTGGGCGCTTGAGCGCCAATACAGTCATGTTTTCGAGATCGATGCCGACTTCAGCCATAACCCAAAGGATCTGCCGCGACTGCTCGAAGCCACAGAGGACGCTGATTTAGCCCTAGGCTGCCGCTGGATGCCGGGCGGTGGTGTGTCAGGCTGGCCATGGTCTCGCCTGGCGTTATCTCGCTTTGGCAATCTCTACGCCCGGCTTATTCTGGGCGTATCCTATCGCGATCTGACTGGAGGCTTTAAATGCTTCCGACGCGAAGGCCTGGAAACGCTTGGCCTCGACAAGATCCAATCAGTTGGCTACGGTTTTCAGATTGAAGCCACCTGGCGCGCACTGAAGAGCGGGCTTCGCGTTGTTGAGGTGCCAATCCATTTTACCGACCGCACAGTGGGTGAATCGAAGATGTCCGGACAGACCTTTAAGGAAGCGCTAATACTAGTGTGGCGTCTGCGGCTTGGCCGATCATGATCTGCGCTCGCCTGAGATGAGCAGCAGCAGATAACTGTAGAGCCAGATCCCAAGCCCCGCAAGGCCGACGATATCCCTTGCCAGCGGCCCCTCAGGAATGAGAAGCGCTGCTGCTTTGATGCCGAGAAGGCTCGAGAGAACTCCAAGAACAATGATCTTGAACCAAGACTGCTTTGCGAACGCATCCTGCCAGCAGAAGAGAAGCAGGCCAAAAAACGCAATGAAGTGCGGCTTGGACGATTGCGGGCCAATCAACACAAAGGCGGTATAGAACAATAGGCCGAGCACAAAGACCGCATCTTTGCGAACCCGGGTCGCGAGCAACAGCAGTAGCGCAAAAGCCGCGCACAAACCGAGCAGCACGACATTGGAGGGCACCACCTGACCAAAACGGGTTGCCGCAATCCGGTAGAGCGACTGGTTACCCGCACTGCCTCGATCCTGCCACCAACGGACCTCGTCCGGTGACACCGATAGTGTCATCTCATAGTGTTCCCGCAGATAGCTCCACATCCCGCCGGCAATCGCCTCTGCCTTGAACTGGCCCTGTGGAACGGTATCGCGTTTAGGCAAAACAGACCCCGGTACCGTGAAACTCGAATCCCGCCAAGTGTCGCTGACCGCAAACTTGGCAAGGTCTGGTGCGACCACCAGTACCGCAGTCAAACCCAGAAAGATGCCCACTGCTGCCCAGCGCTTCTTGTAGAACGGCAGCAACACCATAAACAATGGATTTGCCTTGAGGCCCGCCGCTAACGCCATCAGACTGGAGGCCAGCACCGGCACACGGGCAAACGCTGCCAACCCAAAGATAACCAGCCCGAAGATCAAGATATCTGTCTGCTGATTATTGAAGACGGCCAGTATCGAACGAAATGAAAACAACAGCGCGACCACCAAGGTCGCAGTACGTACCGCGCTGCCGTAAAGCACCTCACGCTGACAGACATACACAGCGCCCGCAAGGAAAATGATATTTACGGCAAAGAACAGAATCTTGCTAACCGTATAGCCCAACGGATATACCGGAAGCAGCATGAGAGAAGCAAACGTCGGATAGGTAAAGACATTCTGCTCGTAGATATGAATCTTGAGCCCGTGCACAAAACGGAAGGTGGCGGCCCAATACACATCGAAGTCACCGTCGTGTACAAGGTAACGGTAAAAGAGCATGCCTGTTACGAGGATACCTAATCCCACCCACAGCCAGCGGGCATTCGGACTCGCGAACCATCGCAAAAACTGGGGGATTGCCATCAACCTATTTTACGAGAGTTGGCAACCGCGCAGGGTGCTGTACGAATTAATGATTGTCAGCCGCAAAGTTTTGATCACCGCCTTACGACAAATTAAGGACTGCAACGGTAGACGCTCCAGATCCGAAGTCGCGAAAGCCATTGCTGGCGGTCAATCTGACGGATCCATTTGGGTAAAGCGCTCGCCTCCAGTGTGAGATCCGCACACAAAGATTCCAGGCCTACCGGTGGGTAGGCCAGAGGCACAAAGACATACACGGCGTCTTCGGCACTTTCTTGAAACGTTCGAAATTCCTGCGGTGATCGGATCTTGCTAAAACTGACCCCCTGCGAGCGAAAAAAACCAATTGTCCCCGAGCCGTCCTGATATGGATTCAGTCCGTAGGTAGCGAGCTGTAATGGAGTATCCATGGACTGGCGGTACATCCACTTATGAATGACGGTTTCCTGGTTCGCTGGCGAAAAAGTAAAGACCGCAAGGGCTAGGCCATTCAATACAAAGAAGGTGTATACGAGCATCCTGACGATACGGCTTGAGGAGAAAATATTGCGAGGCAGCACTAAATTGTCAGACAGCGCTTCAAGACCCATCACCACAAGTATCAGGACGGGATAGAACACCGGCATCAAAAAACGAGTCTCCTTGTGGTCGATAAAGGAATGTCCAATGAGAAAGCACACCACCGTCCAAACCAGGACATTTTTGGGCCGCAGAATTATCGCGGCAACAATGGCGGGCAGTAGTATCAGACTGAACGGTGGCACCATCAGTAGCACAAGTTTCTCGATGTAATACCACCACGGATCAACTCCGTACTGCGCCGCTTTACCATCGACCAGGTTAACGAGAAAATGGTTGACGGGTGTCAGCGTCAAATTTCCGTAAAACCAGTAGTCAAATACAATGTTGAGTCCAAGCGCAACCAAAAAACCCAGCGCCATAGCGGCGAGCATTCGAATTCCCGGTCGTTGGATGAATATGAGCCACAGTCCCATACCCAGCAGCGCGAAAGCAATTGGGAAACGCAGGTAAAAAGCAAGACCGAGCACCAGGCCTGCAGCTGTTGCGAGTGCAAACGATGAGCGACGCTTTTCATCGCAAGCGGTTAGTGTCAACAGCATGCCGAGACAAAGAAAGGCTCCGGCCCAGGTCTCCGAGGCAAAACGGGCATTTAAAAAGGGCAGCAACCAAAACATTCCTGTGAACAAAACCAACGTGGTTCTGGCCCACCCGTGGGACAACCATTGAAGAGCGTGCGCGCACAATAGCCAGATACTGAAAAATCCCAACACCGCTT
>JBMUHF010000179.1:0-1026 GCA_050302555.1 Arenicellales bacterium
CTCGCCATACGGCACCCAGATATTTTTAACCTGCGTTGCCCTTCGCAAAAAGGCACGGCCCTGAGACAAACCGGAATCACACCAGTCGCGCGCTCCAGCGAAAGTCCAGGTCTGTTTGAGGTTGCCCGACGACATCCGTTCAACTTCCGCTGTCATCTCATGATGACCCGCGCACCACAGGCCATCAACGTTATCATGCCGGGAAAGCTCTTTTGCGAGTTCGGGCCGCGAACCCGTAATGATATTGACAACACCTGCCGGCACATCTGAAGTGTCCAAGACCTGATAGAAGTCTGTTGCGACGAGTGGCGCCTCTTCCGAGGGAATCACCACAACCGTGTTACCCACCGCGATGGCTGGAGCGATCATCGAAACTAGACCCAGCAAGGGATGGCTTTGCGGACAGACCAGACCCAGCACCCCAATCGGTTCAGGCATCGCAAAAACAATGCGCCCGGCTGGGGCATGATGGACTACGCCTTCAAACTTGTCGCACCATCCGGCGTAATACATAAGCCGCGCGATAGCGGCATGGACCTCCTCTTCGCCATCGGTTCCGGTCAAGTCTCGGATTCTTTGAGCAAACTCACTGGCGCGTGCCTCGAGATTCTCCGCTAGGAAGAACAACACCTGTGCCCGGCCATGAGCACTGCTCCGGCCCCACGAGGCAGCTGCGTGAGCGGCCTCAACCGCGTTTCGTATATCTTTTCGATTACCTTCACCGACTTCGCCAGCGAGGGAGTTATCAACGGCAGCAACGGGACGGCTATACCCTCCATCGGGACGAACCTGACGGCCCCCAACATAGAGTTTTGCCGTACGATTCAGAGAGTCATCAGTAGGAGCAGTTTGGGGTGCCACTGGATCAGCAGGTGGCAAGTCATCAGGTGGAAAGTTCATGGCGCTACGACGGTAGGCCCAAAGACCCTCAATACCCCCCTCCCGACCGAAACCGGATTCACGATAGCCGCCAAAGCCAACAGCGCCGTCAAACTCGTTGGTGCAGTTAACCCAAATGACACCTGC
>JBMUHF010000180.1:0-4604 GCA_050302555.1 Arenicellales bacterium
TTTGGCGAAGTCAATAATGCCCGCACACATCAGTTCGTCGAGTTGCAGCGGGGAGTTAGCATTTACCACCGTATAGCAGTGCACCCGCTCCTCAAAGGTCTGCCGGTCAATGCCGTAAGCGATCCGAAGGATCTCAAGAGAGTCTGCAACGGCCTCGCGACCACGGGAATAGATAAATGTAGGCTTGTCTGTCAGGGTGACCACCGACCGTGTCATATGCAGATGACGAACAGGTGTCGGCAGGTCCTGAGGCTCAACCATCGGGGTAGTGAGGTGAATGACGTCGTAGTTTTGCGCCATGCGCAGAAGATCACGAAACGTGTCGTGCGTACCGGCCCGACGGCCACCTTCGAGATCGGAATAATGTGGTGGGCCGCCTACGGTCGCAAAGATCAGATTATTGTCGCCCACTTCGATCCACCGGTTCGCCGAGCGTCCGTGCATGGTGAAGCTCGCTGGCGCCTGTTCGACAGTCTGAAGCAGCATGTCGGGGTCGAATTGCACCATCAGGGTATCGTCATTTACGCCGGCGCCGGCCTCGCGGTAGCGTTCGCGGGCTTCGGCACTCAGTACCTTGATGCCCTTGTCACGCAGCAGGTTGAGTGAGGTCAGATGGATAGCCTCAAGTTCATCCTCGTTGAACTGCGCGATGGGCGGGTACGGATTCTTGATACGCCGCCACGCCTCGCCCGGCTGAATCGACGGTCGCGATTCGCTGCGGCGGGGTCTTCTGCGATCTCGGGTCATTGCGGGCTTACACTGAGTGAGACGAGTTATTGGGACAGCGCCAGGCTATAGCCGTATCCGGATACCTTTCGGGTCCCAGGCGGCTTCGGTCAGCGTACGGGCGGTGCGGCGTTTGCCGACGACATCGACCATCAAGGGGCCATCTTCTTCATTAACTCCCGTATCAAGCAGACCCATCGCAAGGCTCTTGGCAGTGTAATGCCCGTAACCGCCCGAGGTGACAAAACCGACCCGTTTGTCGTTCTGCCAGATTGGCTCATATCCGGACGCATCCGCGTCGTCGGCATCGATTTCAAGGGTGACCAGCTGTTGCGGAACATCTCCGCCAGATCGTTCTTTGGATGCCGCTTCGTGACCGATGAAGTTATCACGCGACCAGTCGATCCAGCGGTCCATGCCGGTCATGCCGGGAGTGCGATCCTGGGTGAACTCAGCACTCCAGACGCCGAAACTCTTTTCCAGACGCAACGCGTTCATTGCATAAAATCCAAACTCTCTGATGTTCTGTTCGGCGCCGGCTTTGAGCAGGATCTCTCTCAGGGTGATGTGTTCAGCAGCGCTGCAGTTGATCTCATAGCCCAGTTCGCCACAGACCGAAATGCGGGCAACCCGCGCACGGATGAGGCCGACGTCCATCGTTGCGCATCCCATGAAGGGCAGAGCGGTATCAACATCCTGATGGGTCAGGGCTGAGAGCACCTCCCGGGATTTGGGTCCCGCGAGTCCAAAACCGACCATCGCGTCAGCAATGTCACGCACCTCGACACCTTCAGTACGGTGATCATCAAACCAGCGCATGTGCCAGTTGCGAAGATAGTAAGAGCCCATGATCCACCAGCGGCCATCGCCCCAGTTAAATACCGTAAGATCACCCTTGAGACGGCCGCTCGGGGCCAGCATGGGCGCAAGCCTCGCTCGGCCCGGTGCCGGCAGGCGTCCGGCCATGACACGGCACAGCCAGGCCTCGGCATTCGGTCCGGTCACTTCGAATCGTGAGAAGCCGCTGATATCCAGCAGGCCAACCTCCTCGCGGACGGCGGCGCACTCCTGCGCCACGAGTTCGAATGCGTTTGAGCGTCGCAGGGTGGGGGTTTCAGTAAAGCCTGGCTCGGCGAACATCAACGGTACTTCAAGGCCCCAACTGCACCCCCACTGCGCACCGGCGGCGTCCATGGCGGACCAGGCCGGTGATTTTCGAAAGGGGCGCCCCGCAGGAAGTTGCTCGTTGGGGTATGTCATCACAAAACGGCGCGAATAGAACTGACCGGTGGTCTGGCGAATGTACTCGCGGTTAGAGGTGAATTCTCCGTAGCGGGCAATATCCATTGGCCAGGCATCAGCCTCGGTCTCGCCGTGGATCATCCACTCGGCAAGGGTTTTGCCAACGCCGCCGCCCTGCAGAAATCCTGCCATCACACCGCAGGCAAGCCAGTAATTTGGTACGGCGCTGACGGGCCCGACCAGCGGATTACCGTCCGGTGAAAAGGTAAAGGCGCCGTTCACCCAATCCTTGATTCCGACCTCGGTCAGCACGGGATAGCGGGAGAATGCCATCTCGAGTTCGTCCGATATCCGGTCGATATCCTCCTGAATCAACTCTATTCCGTAATCCCACGGCGCGCCTTCCATATTCCAGTGCTTATGGTTGATCTCGTAGATACCAACCAGAATGCCCTTCTGGTACTGGCGCATATAGGTAAAGCCCTCGAGGTCGACGGTCATGGGTAGTTCAGAATCCAGCGCAGCGACTTCAGGAATCGTGTCGGTCAGCAAATAATGATGCTCGAGCGGTGACAGTGGCAGGTCCAGACCGACCATGCGACCGACCTGCTTGGCCCACAACCCACCCGCGTTGACGACGTGTTCAGCGTGAAACTCTCCCTTGTCGGTAATGACATCCCAACTTCCGTCACTGCGCTGGCGAAGTTCCTCCACCTTGGTGTGTTCGATCACGGTCGCGCCACGTTTTTTTGCAGCCCCGGCATAAGCATGCACTGTTCCGGTGGTGTCGACATAGCCCTCCCGGTCGCACCAGAGTCCGCCAAGGACGCCGCTGATGTCCATGATGGGACATTTGTCCTTGATATCCTGAGGCGTCATCAGGTAGCAGTCTTCGATACCGATTGTCTGAAAGATTCGGTAGGCCGACTGTAGCCATTCCCAACGTGCCGGCGCCGAGGCGACTGTGATGCCTCCTGTCATGCTGAGGCCGATATCCTGGCCGGATTCGGTCTGGATCTCGGACAATAGGTCGATCGTATAGGCCTGTAGGGCAGCCATATTCGGGTCTGCATTCAGTGCGTGCACCCCTCCGGCTGCATGCCAGGATGAACCGGCTGTCAGTACGGAACGTTCCAACAGGCAGACATCTGTCCAGCCGAATTTGGCCAGGTGGTAGAGCACAGAACTGCCGACCACGCCGCCGCCGATTACGATAACCTGATACTGATTTTTCATATTGAGTTTTACTCTCTTGTCCTGCTTAGTCTGATTTTCCATCCCAGTTGTTCCACCAGGAAAGAAATATCTCGAGTTGCTGGCTTGCAAATCCTGCCTGACTTGCGCTTAAGTGGTCTTCAGTATTGAAGTGATACTCAAAGCCCTTATCACCGCGTATCGTCAGAAGATATTTGAAATACAGCACCAGATCTGGCCCCTCGTCGAAGATCGATAAGGTCATCATTGCCTCGTCAAGTTCCAAAGCGCGGATACGCGCCTGTGTATCACCACTCGCTGCTTTTTTGCATAAGCGCTCTAAATGCAATACCTCGACGGGCAATACGTTTCCAATACCAGTGATTGCACCGACGGCGCCGCAGTTAACATATCCATGAAACACCTGAGTATCAACGCCAACGAGCAACTTTAGATTTTCATCACCACCGGTGATGTGTTCCGCGGCATAACTCAGCGAATCTCGCCCGCCAAACTCCTTAAAGCCGATTAAATTTTCGTACTCACGCTGTAAATCGAAAAACAAATCAGCCTTGGTCTCAAAACCGTAGTAAGGGCTGTTGTAGATGACGGCAGGAAGCTCGGGGGCAGACCTTAAGATTGCCGAGAAATGTGCACGCTGCGCTGCTGTACTTGTGCCACGTGATAAAACTCGCGGAATGACCATGAGCCCAGCGGCACCGACCTCCTGGGCGTGCGCGGCATGGGCTGCGGCCAGGGCGGAGTTTTGAGCTCCGGTACCTACCACTACAGGAATGCCCTCGGCGACAAGCCGGGCGACACCGGCCTGTCGCTGGTGGTCACTCAAGAGCGGCCAGTCACCCATGGAGCCGCAGTAAACGACACTCGTCATGCCAGCATCCATCAAGTCACCGGCTTTTCGGACAAGCAGGTCAAGATCAGGATCCCCATGCTCGTTGCAGGGGGTCATCAGGGCAGGAATTACTCCCGAGAAGCATTGGCTGTCTTTCATAGCGCCTCCAAAAAATTGATCGATCGTTCAGACAAACTCAGCGGTAAGTTCAAGTGCATCGAGAATGGGTTCAACGCCCAGGCCGGGTGCATCAGATGCTGTCATGGTGCCGTTATCGACAACGGGAGCACCGGTCGCGATCTGGGTCGTTGCGTATTCATGAAAAGCTGAAGACTGAAACTGAAACGCGGACGGTGTTGAGTGTGCGAGATGCGCGATGGCGGCGGTGGTGATTTCCCCGCCCCAACTGTCTTCCACATTCATTGGCAGTCCCAGTGAGACACACAGATCGCGGGCCTGGCGGGCACGGGTCAGTCCACCAAAACGGCTTATCTTGAGGTTGATCATATCCATGGCGTGATCGTGATATCCCTGCAGTAAAGCCTCGATACTGTCCATACATTCGTCGAGAACAAAAGGCAGATCCGTG
>JBMUHF010000181.1:0-2789 GCA_050302555.1 Arenicellales bacterium
CGGCCGAAGGATTCATGGACGGGGTTTCGCAACTGCTCTCGCAGTCAGGTGTTGCCCCTGCCGATGTGGCGCTCATCACCCACGGCACCACGCTCGCCACCAATGCACTGATTGAACGCCGCGGGGCAAAAACCGCGCTGATTGTGACCGAGGGGCATCGTGATTCTCTTGAGATCGGTTATGAGAACCGTTTCGACCAGTACAACTTTGACGCTGATCGTCACCCTCCGCTGGTGCCGAGGCAACTGCGCTGGACTGTGCCGGAGCGGATCGATTACCGGGGGCAGATTCTCAGACCCCTCAATGAGGCCTCGGTTGAAGATCTCGTTGAGCGCATTCGCGAAGCGCAAATAGAAAGCGTTGCAGTGGGCCTGCTGCATGCTTACGCCAACCCGATCCACGAGCAGCGCACCCGGGACATGCTGCAAAAGCATTTACCCGACATCGCCGTATCGCTCTCGAGCGAAGTCTGTCCCGAAATTCGCGAATATGAACGCCAGAGCACCACCTGTGCCAATGCGTATGTTCAACCATTAATGGCGAGTTACCTGGTTGAGGTCCGAGAGCGTCTGGTCAGTGACGGCTTCAATTGTGCCTGCCTGCTGATGACCTCGGGAGGGCACCAGGTCACCATCGATACGGCGGCGGCCTTCCCCGTGCGTCTCGTTGAATCGGGTCCTGCCGGCGGCGCCATCCTCGCGGCCCATATCGCGCGCACCTTGGGGGAGTCGTCAGTACTGTCCTTTGATATGGGTGGCACCACCGCAAAGATCTGCCTGATTGATGACTGCACCCTGCCGCTGTCGCGAACCTTTGAGGTCGACCGGGCGCATCGTTTCATGAAGGGCAGTGGGATGCCGATCAAGATTCCTGTTGTCGATATGGTCGAGATCGGTGCCGGGGGTGGTTCACTGGCGAGCGTCGATGAACTCGGCCGGGTTACCGTAGGGCCAGAGAGCGCCGGTGCTGAGCCCGGACCTGCATGCTACGGCCGAGGGGGCGAGGGGGCGGCCGTCACGGATGCCAACCTCGTGCTTTGCAGACTGGACGCAGATGGATTCGCAGGCGGTCACATACCGCTTGATCCGGCGGCGGCACAGCAGACCATTCAAACAGCGGTGGGGGACGCGCTCAAAACTGATGCGGCGGGTGGCGCTCAGGCAATCATCGAAATCGTTGACGAAAACATGGCCAGCGCAGCGCGTGTGCATGCGGTTGAAAAAGGACTGGATGTGGCCGAACGCACCCTGATTGCTTTTGGCGGCGGCGCGCCGCTGCATGCGATCTCGGTGGCCCGCAAGCTCGGCATCGACCGGGTCATCATCCCCCGGGATGCGGGGGTTGGATCCGCGGTCGGGTTCTTGCTTGCGCCGGTGGCCTTTGAAGTCGTGCGCAGCCGCTTCACCCTGCTGACCCACCTTGACCCAGATGCCATCAATGCCTTGTTTCAAGAAATGGAAGAGGAAGCAAGCGCAACCGTACGGCTCGGTGCCGGCAATGCATCCATATCGATGATTCGACATGCCTTCATCCGCTACGCAGGCCAGGGCCACGAGATAAAGATTCAACTTCCAGACCGGTTATTAGCCGCCGACGACCGCCAAACGATTGCAGACACCTTCGATAAGGCCTACCGGACTCAGTATGGCCAGGGTATCCCCGGGGTGCCGCTGGAAATCCTGACCTGGTCATTGACGGCCTCGGCACCGGTGAGTGAAGAGATCCGAGCGCAGGTCGAACAGGCTCCGACCGAGTCTCCCAGCGACCCCAGCCAGCGGATGGTCTGGATGCCGGGCACTGATCACCCGGCGAAATGCGTGGTCATTGCCCGGGAAGGTGTCTCGGCCGCAAACCCCGTTGCAGGCCCTGCCATCATTACGGAAGACCAGACTACCCTGGTGGCCCCCTCGGGGTGGACGCTTACCGCGAACCCTTATGGTGACCTTATAGCAACCGCCGGTGCCGAGGCATCAGAGACTCCACAAGCCTCTGCCACTTCCAGCGCCATTCAGCGCCAGGTTATCTGGAACCGGCTGATCAGTATCGTTGAGGAACAGGCCCAGGCGCTGATCCGCACGGCCTTCTCAACCACCGTACGGGAGGCCGGGGATCTTTCCGCCGGCATCTTTGATCTCTACGGTCGCATGCTGGCCCAAGCCGTTACCGGCACGCCGGGTCATGTCAACGCCATGGCAACCTCGGTCGGCTATTTTCTTGAAGAGATACCGCTGGAACGTATGCGGCCAGGCGATGTGTACGTGACTAATGATCCCTGGCTTGGCACCGGCCATCTTTTTGATTTCACCGTGGTCACCCCAGCATTTATCGATGACCATCTCGTGGGGCTTCTCGCCTCCACGGTCCACGTGGTCGATATCGGTGGTCGGGGCTTTGGACCCGACGCCGGTCAGGTCTTTGAAGAGGGGCTGTGTATACCGATCCTGCCGCTGTTTGAGCAGGGCGAACCGTCTGAGGCCGTAATGACAATCGTGCGCGCGAATGTGCGTGAGCCCGATCAGGTCATTGGCGACCTGTATTCGCTGACGGTGGGCAACGCCGTCGGCTGCAGCCGGCTCGCGGAGATGATGCAGGAGTTTGCGTTAAACGATCTTGAAGCAATCAGCGAACACATCATCTCCCGATCCCGGCGGGCAGTTCTCGATGAAGTCGCGGGCCTGCCGCAGGGCACCTGGGATCACGAAATGATTGTGGACGGTTATGGCGAACCTGTCACGCTGAAAGCGAGTCTCACCATCAGCGAACACGGTATAGACGTTGACTTTGCCGGG
>JBMUHF010000182.1:0-3197 GCA_050302555.1 Arenicellales bacterium
AAACCGTTGCCAACTGAGTTTTGAATACCGGAAACACAAAAGGTGCGATGACCATAAAAATAATCAACACAAGGTAGAAAACCGCCCTCTTTCCCATCAGCATGACCTTTTCAACTTACTGGAGGCTCTGCCTAACCCGCCGCTGCTGCAAAAGACGGTAGATCAAGACCAACAGAAGCAGTAACACAGCAATTGCCTGTTGATAACCGATTCCGAAGATATGGGCGCCATATTGCTCAAGCACGCCGATACCCAGACCCGCTGCGATCACCCCTGGGAGATTACCGAGACCGGCAGCGGTCACAATCACGAAAGCCCGAACGGAGTGGGTAATTCCGTAAAAAGGTTGAATAACCCAGACCATGACGATAATGGCACCGGCAGCCCCACAGATGGCTGCGTTTAGCGAAAACGTGAAGGCATAGACCCTATCGGTATTGATGCCCAGCACGCGGGCCGCCCGCGCATCCTGTGCGGTTGCCCTGATCGCCTGACCCATCCGGCTGTATTTCATAAAAAGGACCACCCCAATCGCAAGCGATCCTGCCATCAGTACCCCCAACAACTTGGCAATAGGAACATCGATAAAGCCATCCATGAAATACAGCGTGTCGTAACCCAGATCAACACTTTGGGTATCAGAGCCGAACATCAAATTGAGCATCTGGGCCATGATAATGGCGAGTCCGAAGGTAGCCAGTAACGTGGTGAAAAGATCGCGATCAATCACTCGACGGATCACGACCTTGTAAACCACCCAGCCGATACCGGACATCACCAGGAAAGCAACAGGAACCCCCAGCAATGCAGGAAGGCCTTTTTCCGCGAGCCACCAGCAGATGTATCCGCCGGCAATGACAAAATCTCCCTGGGCGAGGTTCTTGACATTCATCACCCCCCATACCAGCGCAAGGCCATAGGCCGCAAGCGCGAACAACGCTCCGATCATAACCCCGTCGATAACGATCTTGAGGTTAACTACCGGAAACTGGAGCAGCAGGCCGAAATTAGACGCAAACTGTTCCATTTAATTGGGGCACTGATAAGTCAGAACTGCTTCACACATATTCCACTCAAACCGATTCTGATAACAACTGAACACCCGCCTTGTTTTGGTTTGGACACCTGTCCTATAAACAGTACGCTTCCTGCGTCAGCACGAAACAGGCGCGGCAGCACGGTCCTGGCAAAACCCAGACCATGTTCAGAGGCGGGTATCCACTGGAAAGCGCCGACATACAGGTGGGGCAGCTTTACCCCAACTGTATGCCAGCCGTTTTATCCAACTAGTTGCGAGGCCAGTTGATCGGATGCGATGCAAAGGCCGAAGGCGCTACCACATTGTATTTTCCGTCCTGAATCTGACGAAGCACCATCGGTTTGGCGATATTGTTACCGGCCTCGGAGAACTTGATACCGCCGTAGAAGGTCTCGAGGTCGGTTGCGGCTATAGCATCGCGCAGCGCCTCCTTATCGAGGCTACCGGCGCGCTCAAAGGCATCTTTAAATACGTACACTGCCGCGGAGGCCTGTGCTAACTGATACGGAACCTTCTTGTTTGCGTAATCCGAGTATGCCGCTTTGACTTCTGTATTGAAGTTCGCTGCGGTGCCAAAGAGTGGATCTTCGTAGGTCAACGTCTCAGCCCACTGCGTTGAACACAGAATATCGTTGGCCGCTGCGCCGAATTTACCGGTCACATCTGCCGCCTCGCAGTGCGTCACTGCCACCATCGGCACCTTGACGTTCTGCTCGTCGATCTGGCGGACCGCCGTTGCCGCTCCTTTGGAGTGGCCACTGACAATGAGCACATCGGGCTTGAGCAATTTGACCTTGGTCAGGATCGCGCTCATGTCTGAAAGATCACGCGGCAGCTTCTCATCCACCACTGCCTTCATGCCATACCGCGCGGCATCTTCCAGAACACCAGCCCGGATATCCAACGAAAACGGATCGTTCTCAACCGCAACAGCGACCTTCACCGAAGAAGGCTCCTTACCTGATTCTTTTGCTTTCTCTGCTGCGAGCGTGATTGCGGAAGCCAGGTACTGTTCCGAGGTCGACAGAACTGCAAAAAGATACTTGTAGCCCTTGTTAAACAAAGAGCGTGAGGCACCCTCCGCCTCGATCATCGGGATCTGGTATTTCTCGGTCACCGGCGCAATGGCCTTGGTCATACCGGAGGAATAGGGGCCCAACATGTACTGCACCTTATCCTGGTTGATCAGCCGTTCAGCCAGCGTAGCAGCACGATCGCCTTTGGATTCATCATCGTAATAGATAACGTTGAAGTTATAGCACTTGCCGCCAAATTTGACGCCCCCGGCATCTTTGATTTTCTGGATCGCGAATTCATAGCCGTTTTTCGCATGCATACCATTAGTAGCGTACTTGCCGGTCAATGAGATTGCAGACCCCAGGGTAATGGTTTCACAGGCTGCGAGCACCGTTCCGGGCAGCAACATAGCTCCCGCCACCAGTCCTAGCAGTGAAAGTTTGACTCTCGTCATCGTGTACCTCCTCTTGGGTGAGCATGTCAGGAGTGCTGGCGCAAAATATCGGCCAGACATCGCCCAACGAGTATCGTTTTACTGAATAGTCAATATTGCATAAAAAAAAACGGATATCAAATAAGGGTTTATCGAGGCGTGCTATTTGACTTCAATTAGCTCAATCTCAAAGATGAGCGTTTCCTGAGGGCCGATTGCCCCTCCAGCGCCGGTACTTCCATAAGCAAGTTCTGGCGGAATCACCACCTCCCATCGGGCGCCCTCCTGCATCAACTGGAGCGCTTCCTGCCAACCGGCAATAATACCTCCCAGGCTGAAAGTGGCCGGCTGCCCACGCCCGATCGAGCTGTCAAACTCGGTACCGTCGACTAAGGTGCCCCGATAGTGAACGACTACCGTGTCGTCTACCTTGGGCTTGCCCCCAGTTCCCGGTGTCAATACACGGTAAAGAATTCCGCTATCGGTCTCGCTGACACCCTCTTGTTGTCGATAAGCCTGCCGAAAGTCCTGGCCGATCTGTTCCGCGGCCTGTGCTTTTTCCATGCAACAGACTCAGGAGCAAAGCATGGATCGGGATTCCGAAATAAAAAATCGTCAACCAGATAGGGGGGTAGTGCAAAGATGTGAGGTGACGATATTGCTCCATCATATGTTCCAACCAATGCTATGGTATGCCCACATCTTTGC
>JBMUHF010000183.1:0-1709 GCA_050302555.1 Arenicellales bacterium
GATATTGATGAAAGTGGAATTGAAGCCCGATATGAAGATGGTGTGCTGAACCTTTCGTTACCCAAGACTGCGGAAGTGAAACCTCGCAAGGTGGACGTCAAGATCGGCTGATCAAGACGTCGGTATTCTGCTGGCGAGATGTCGGTATAAAAAGGGGTCACAAGTGTGACCCCTTTTTTATACAGCCGGTTTACTAGCACGACGCGATTACTTCTCATTGACCTGTATTAACGGGGGAAATCGAAGCCGGGAAGCTATAATCTGCCCCCGGTAGTAACCCAAATGTATATTTTGAAATGAGCCAAGCCCCAGATCCTGCAGCGATCGCGCCGGTACTGGCAGAAGCCCTGCCGTACATTCAGCACTTTCACGGACGCACGATCGTGATCAAATACGGCGGCAATGCCATGACCGACGAGGCGTTGAAGCACAGTTTCGCCCGGGATGTGGTGCTGATGAAACTGGTGGGTATGAACCCGGTGGTGGTGCATGGTGGTGGCCCCCAGATCGGCCAACTGCTCGAGCGTATCGGCAAAAAAAGTGAGTTTGTCGAAGGGCTTCGCGTTACTGACAGTGAGACCATTGACGTGGTGGAAATGGTGCTGGGCGGCCTGGTGAATAAAAATATTGTCGCCTTGATCAATACTCACGGCGGCCGCGCCGTAGGACTTTCGGGCAAGGATGGCGAGCTGATTCGGGCACGCAAATTGGTGCTGCGAAAAAAGGGGGCGATGGACGACGAGGATATCGTGGAGTTGGGCTATGTCGGTGAGATCGAATCTATCAATCCTTCAGTGGTCAATACGCTGGATGAGGGGGACTTCATCCCGGTTATCGCACCGATCGGGGTTGGCGAGGACGGTAAGACCTACAACATCAACGCAGATACTGTGGCCGGCAAACTGGCCGTGACGCTAGGCGCTGAAAAACTGATTCTTCTGACCAACACGCCGGGTGTGCTCGATCATCGGGGTGAGTTATTGACCGGCCTTTCGGAGTCTCGGGTCGAGGAACTAATCCAAGAGGGAGTGATTTCTGGAGGAATGCTGCCTAAGGTGCGCTGCGCTTTGGATGCGGTATCCGAAGGCGTAAGGACGGCAACGATTTCAGACGGGCGGGTGCCTCACGCTACCTTACTTGAAACCCTCACCGATCAGGGGATTGGTACCCAGATAGGACGCACTCGCGAAGTCATCCGGCCGAGTTAGCGGGTATTGTCCGCGCCTATCGCGGATCGATGGGCAGCGTGGCGGCGAGATCAAAGACCGCTTCCATGTGGTGACAGGCACGCAGCAGTGCGGCTTCCCCACGTGGCCGGCCGACCACCTGAAGACCAACAGGTAAGCCGGTCTGGGTGAATCCGACAGGCAGGCTGAGCGCCGGACACGATGTCATCGTGATAGCAAAGGTTATGGCAATCCAGTCGATATAGGTCTGGGTCGCCTGACCATTGATGGTTTCGACATACCTTTGCGATTTGGGAAAGGGGGGAACCGAAACCGCGGGACAAAGCAGTAGATCGTATTCTCCGAAGAATTTCTCCATCTCGCGATACAGTCCGGCGCGCACACGTTCGGCGGCCAGCAGTTCGGAATTCGTGACCGCAAGACCTTTTTCGATATTCCAGATAATCTCCGGTGCAATCTGGTCACGGTGCTCGGCAAGTATTGATTCCATCATCTGCGCGATCAGGACGCCGCGCAGAGTCT
>JBMUHF010000184.1:0-3724 GCA_050302555.1 Arenicellales bacterium
GTTTTTCCGCTTGTTTCAGCGAACTCTAGCCAGCATTTGGGACAAATAGATGACGTCTCGCTTAGCGTTTCAACGCGAGGGTCAGGCCATCACCGACAGGCAGCATACTGAGCGAAACCCGATCATCCTGATGCAGAAAAGCGTTCAAGGCGCGAATTGCCTCGGTGTCTTCATCTGTTTTGTCTGGGTCAGCTACACTACCTCCCCACAGGACATTGTCAATCAGCAGCAGTCCACCTGTCCTTAGTAATGAGAGCATATGCTCATAGTAAGATTGATAACTTGTTTTATCAGCATCAATGAACCCAAAGTCGAAAGTACCTTCTTCTCCAGCATCGCGTATGGCCTTGAGCGTATCGACCGCCGGCCCGATTCTGAGATCAACCCGATCACTGACACCAGCCTGTTCCCAGTACTTTTTACCCACTCCTGTCCACACCTCACTAACATCACAACATACCAGTGTCCCATCTTCCGGCAGTGCTTGTGCGACGCATAGGGCACTGTAACCGGTAAAAGTACCGACCTCGACTGCTTTACGGGCACCGGTCAGTTCGACCAGAAATGCCATGAACTGGCCCTGCTCAGGTGACACCTGCATTGTGGCCGCCGGCATAGCATTTGTTTGTTCACGCAGTTTCTGACAGACAGTGCTTTCGCGTAGGGAATGTCCTAAAAGATAGTCGTGAACCTTTTCATTAAGTTGAATTGTGGTGCTCGACATTTTGGATTCTCAATATTGGAAACGGCTATGAATTTGGGACAATCACGTTCATTTGGGACAGTCCTCAATCCTAGGGCGCGCTAGAAACCTATGAATATGGCGCGCCCGGAGAGATTCGAACTCCCGACCTCATGGTTCGTAGCCATGCACTCTATCCAACTGAGCTACGGGCGCGTACTGCGGAAGGCCCGCGATTCTACCATGCGAGTCTTTTGTTTCATCCGGGATAAGTGGCGGAGAGGGAGGGATTCGAACCCTCGATGGAGCTATTAACCCCATACTCCCTTAGCAGGGGAGCGCCTTCAGCCGCTCGGCCACCTCTCCTTGAATTTCCAATCTGAAGATCAGTCCTTCTGATCTCCACCATCTGATGTTTCAGAACCGGTAATATTCCTTTCGGTCTCGTCATCCTGTGCGTCGCGACTCAGGATCTCCTCGCGATGGACGGCAACATCTCGTGGGGCATTTATGCCCATCCGAACCTGGCCGCCTCGAAGACCCAGCACGGTGACCTCGATATCTTCGCCAATTTTCAGCGTTTCACCTACCCGGCGAGTCAAAATCAACATCACTGAATCCTCCGCGTTCTGATTCTACAACACCCTCAGAACGGTCAAGCGGCGTCCGAGTATCAGGTTTCCTCTGCCTCGGACAGTGTTTCCTCGGTAACATCTCCTTCCAGTTCGAAGGCCTTATGCAGCGCCCGAACCGCAAGTTCAAGGTACTTGTCATTAACACCAACCGAGATCTTAATCTCTGAAGTCGAAATCAGCTCGATGTTGATGCCCTCTGTCGCCAGGGTTTCAAACATTTTGGCCGCCACCCCGGAATGAGAGCGCATGCCAACACCGACGATCGCAATCTTCGCCAGCGTATCGTCACCGACCACATCGCGCGCATTGAGTTCTTTTGCAATATCATTCAACAACTTCATCGCTTCGGCGTACTCGCTGCGGTTGACGGTAAAGGTCAAGTCAGTCGTACCATCCTGGGCGACATTCTGAATGATCATATCGATATTGAGATGCGCCGCCGAGATTGGGCCAAAAATTCGCGAAGCGACTCCAGGCTGATCAGGCACACCCCGGATCGTTACCTTTGCCTCATCACGGTTGTAGGCGATTCCGGCGATTAAGGGCTGTTCCATGTCACTTACCTCATGAGTAATCAAAGTGCCCAGTCCATCCTCAAAAGAGGATAAGACCCGAAGCGGCACACGGTATTTGCCCGCAAACTCAACGGATCGTGTCTGCAGAACTTTCGCACCCTGGCTCGCGAGCTCCAGCATCTCCTCAACCGTAATCCGGTCCAGGCGCCTGGCCTCAGGAACAATGCGGGGATCCGCGGTGTATACCCCGTCGACATCTGTAAAGATGCGGCACTCGTCGGCCTGCAGGGCTGCCGCCATGGCGACCGCCGTAGTATCGGAGCCACCGCGACCGAGCGTCGTGATATTGCCTTCCGCATCAACGCCCTGAAAACCAGCGATGACCACCACTCGATCATTTTCCAGATCGTCACGAACCCGGGCAGCGTCGATATCAAGTATCCGGGCTTTGCCGTGGACATTATCAGTCAGGATCTGGACCTGGCTGCCAGTATAAGAACGGGCATCAATGCCACGCTTGTTAAGGGCCATCGATAACAACGCGATCGTGACCTGTTCACCGGTCGACACCAGAACATCCATCTCCCGTGCCTGGGCGCCCGAGTTAATCTCTTCGGCGAGCCCCAGCAGCCGGTTGGTTTCCCCCGCCATGGCGGAGACAACCACAACCAGGCGCTCGCCCTTCTGATGGCTCGCGCTTACCCGGTCTGCTACCGCGTTGATCCGCTCCACGGATCCGACGGATGTGCCGCCATATTTTTCAACTGCTAGGAACATGTTGCTGACATAACTCGCAATCGGGCGCGCATTAAACCTGTTTTAGTGAGTGAGGTAAAGTCTTCGGGAAAAAGAACGGGTTATCAGCGGGAAGACAACCAGTTTGGGACTTCCGCGAGCGCTTCATCCAGTCCTGCAATATCCCCACCCCCGCCCTGCGCGGAATCAGCTCGGCCACCGCCCTTGCCGCCAACTTTTGCCGCAAGCGCCCCGACCAATTCTCCAGCATGGCAACGATCAGTGAGGTCTTTACCGACTCCGACTAGTAGTGTTGCCTTGCCATTATGCACGCCACCCAGAACCACAACCACCGAACCCAGCCGATCCCGCAGTCGATCCATCATCGCCCGAAGTCCTTTGATGTCTACATCGTCATATCGTTTGACCAGAAGATTAATGCCGCTGACCTCCTGGACTTCACTCGCAGGATCATCTCCGGTACCGCCCGCCGCAAGCTGGCCCTGCAATTGCTCAATTTTCCGCTCGAGTTCACGGACGCGGGTAGCGAGGCTGGTCGCACGTTCCTCCAGGTCAGCGCGTCCGGTCTTAAGTGCCGTTGCTAGCCGGCTCAATGTCGCGCTCTCGTTCACGCTGTGCTGGTACGCCGCCTCCCCTGTCAATGCCTCAACCCGTCGGACGCCGGCCGCAATCCCGCTCTCCGAGGTAATGCGGAAGATGCCGATAACTCCTGTCCGGTGCACATGGGTCCCCCCGCAAAGTTCCAGCGAAAATTCTCCCATCGACACCACCCGCACCTCATCCTCATACCGCTCACCAAAAAGTGCGGCGGCCCCTTCGGCTCGGGCCTCTTCCAGATCCATCAGGCGGGTGTCGACACCGTTGTTGGCTCGGACCTGCTGATTCACCAACCGCTCAACTTCATCGACCTGTACCGTCGACATTGCCTCACCATGAGAGAAATCAAATCGCAGGCGCTCATGGTCAACCAGGGAGCCTTTTTGCTGAACATGGGCACCAAGCACTTCCTGTAGCGCCGCGTGCAGCAGATGGGTGGCCGAATGGTTGGCCGCAGTGGCACTTCGACAGTTGCGATTGACCTTCGCACTGATGTCTGTTCCTTTAGCAAGTGAGCCCAAGGTCACCCTGCCGGCGTG
>JBMUHF010000185.1:0-1981 GCA_050302555.1 Arenicellales bacterium
AAGCACAAACTCGGGGATATCCGTATCAAACGTCTCTCCGTCCTCCGCCAGCATCTTGTAGGAACCGTGCATCGTGCCCACCGGGGTTTCGATTACCGCACCTGAGGTATAGCGGAATCCCTCGCCTGGTTTAAGGGTGGGCTGTTCCCCGACGACGCCTTCGCCCTCCACCTCTTCCGTTCGGTTGTCCGAGTCAGTAATTATCCATCGTCGAGAAAGCAGTTTCGCCGCAACCGAGCCTCGATTAACAAGGGTAATCGTATAGGCAAAAACGTAGCGGTCTTCATCGGGTTCGGAGTGCTCCGCCATGTAGGAGGTCTCAATCTCAATGTCGATTTCGTAAGCGTTATTCATGCGGGATTGATCGTTGTAGTGGACCGACAGGGCACCGAGATGATGTTAACGTGTTCTGACTCAAGGTGTACAGCACTTAAGCGCCCCCCCCATACACAGGCCGAATCAAGACCCAAGTAGTGCGGTCTTTGGACAAGACCGAGTGTGGACCAATGGCCGAAAACTACCCGGGTGTCACCGAGCCCAGTATTTTGATAATCAAACCAGGGTAGAAAACCAATGGGCGCGCTGGCGAGGTTGGATTTGTGTTTGAGATCAAGTCGACCCTTTTCATCACACAAGCGCATACGGGTAAACACATTGGTGATAAAACGCAGGCGGTCCTCACCCGAAAGTCTCGTGTCCCATTTCACAGGGTAATCTCCGTACATGTGCTCGAGAAAACTCTCCGGGTTTCGCCCTTTGAGTACGAAAGACACCTCCCCGGCAAGTTTCAGACTTTCTGAAAGGGACCACCATGGATAAACGCCGGCGTGTGCCATGATCCAGTTTATCTCGGACGAAAAGTGTATAAGTGGTTGTTTTAAAAGAAAATCTATATATTTCGCCCGGTCTGCGTGTTGCAGGATGGGTGAAAGATTATCTTCAGCTTTAACCTGCTGCAGCCCGAAACTCGCCGCAATGAGATGCAGGTCATGATTTCCAAGAACACAGACTGCGCGTTCTTCCAAGGAGATTAGAAGGTCTAGAACGCCACAGGGGTCCGGACCACGTCCCACCAGGTCACCGACCAGCCAAAGCTCATCGCCTTCTGGCCTGAAGGCGATCTTGCTTAGGAGTTGAGTCAGCGAACTAAGGCATCCCTGAACGTCTCCTATGGCCCAGGTCGCCACCTGCACGCATCCCTTTTGGTCAGTCCTCGAGCAGTTGCTGCTCTAGACCTTCAGATTTTCCCGTGCTATCGGGTTTTACTCCGTCCATGATGGCGCGCTGGCGGTTCTGGAGATAAGTCTCCCGGAAGAAAAGATAAGGATCGACCTGCATCTGAACGATGCGATCGAGATCGAGCAGTCGCGAGCGGATATCAACTGCGCGGAGTCCAAAGCGCGTGACTGTCACCACTGTATCATCGGGCTGCCAAAGTGGGTCGGCGATATAAAATTCCGGCACCCGGCCCAGCGCACCCCTCACCGTGCTTGGGCCTAAAAACGGCAACACCAGGTAGGGTCCGGCAGGAACCCCCCACACCGCTAATGTTTGTCCGTAGTCCTCTTCGTGGTCCGGAAACCCGAGTCTGGAGGCAACGTCGACAAAACCCAGCAGGCCAATCGTACTGTTGACCAAAAATCGTTTGATCGTATCCTGGGCGCGCTTGGGCTTACCTTGAAGAATGTCATTGATCAGCGTGGTGGGCGCGCGAAGGTTATCGAAAAAATTATTAACACCATCGCGAATCTGCTGGGGCAGTACTGCCCGGTAGCCGACCGCCAGTGGGCGGATCAGGGCCCGGTCGACGACATCATTGAAGGTGAACATTGCCCGGTTCAAAGGTTGTAGCGGGTCATTCGCGGTATTGGCTCCGGCACCGATGGGGGTGGCGACCAATATCAGTGCGCCCAAAAACAATCCTGCAAGCCGTGGCCAGTTTCGGATGGAAGGCAGTACAGGCATTATCGGTTTTCTCCTT
>JBMUHF010000186.1:0-2643 GCA_050302555.1 Arenicellales bacterium
CTTAGGGAACCTGGTTGGAATTATCGCCATTGGGTTCACGCTGTATGAGTTGTTTCCTGCCATGTATGGGTTCAATACACGGCTTGATGCGAAAGATCATTTCCCGACAAATTCGGTCATCACTGCTATTCAGAAGACACCGGGAGATTTTCGTACAGCAATTATCATGAGTAACACCTCGTACCATCACAACATCTTCAGCTACTACAAATTGGCGACGATAGGAGGCTACGCCACGACGGTGCGGAACCAATACGTCAAATTCCTCCGGGGAGCCTACGAAGATGTAGCGATTACCGCCAACGGTATTGTTTTCCTGATGCATCACCATCCCGAGATTCTTCGTCTGCTGAATACCAGATTTGTCGTTTCCGATATTCCTGTAGACAGCGACCGGGTTCGGAAAGTCTTCGCCAACAAAGCCAATGCACTCTACGAGATTACAGACCCGTTGGACCGTGTTTACTGCGGCACTGACCAACTGGTGGTGCCCGATACGGACACGATTCCGGGGAAGCTGTCGGAGACGGCTACCGCCTATGATCGGCCGATCCTCGTTACCGCACCGCTGGTTGGTGAGAGCAAATTGACCGAAAACTGCTCCATCTCAGATTTGAAGGTTTACCAGGGCAAACTTGGGTTTCGCGCTACGTCTGATGAGCCAACACTCATATTCATAGCAGCCAACCATCACAACAATTGGCGCGCGCGCATAGATGGAGCGCGGACCGAGATCAACGCTGGCAACTACGCTTTCATGGTTGTTCGGGTACCGGCCGGATCCAGCGATGTGCAACTCCAGTACACCGATCAAAAACTCTTTCTGGGGGCACTTTTGCTTATCGGGTTCGGGCTGTTTGTACTCGGCTACGCGGTGCTATCGGTGAACCCGATCTGGCGAAAGTTCTTATTTGCACTTTGTGCAGTAATGCTCATTGGGAAAAATGCCCTGTCTGTACCGGGTCTGAAAAATGTAGAGATCTCTGAGAGAGAGACCGCCGTAGAACTTCGGGTCGCGGATCCGAACCCGTCATAAACTCACAAATCCGCTACGCTTTCCTTTAGCCGATCAACCAGTAGCCGAAGTGCGCGAGCTCGGTGGCTCAGCGTGTTCTTGCGAGCCGGGATGAGTTCGGCTGCCGTGCAGTTTTCTTCCGGGACCCAGAATACCGGATCGTAGCCAAAACCGTTTTCGCCACTCGGTGTCAGGGTTACCTTGCCAGACCATGTGCCCTCGCAAATCAGCGGCGCCGGATCATCGGCCCGCCTGAGATACACCATCAGGCAGCGGAATCTGGCCTGTCGTTCCTCCAACGGGACATCCACCAACTGGGAGAGCATCTTGGAGAGGTTCTCCGAATCACTGGCGCGTTCCCCGGCAAAGCGCGCCGAATAGACCCCGGGCGCGCCCTTCAGCGCATCCACTTCAATGCCCGAGTCATCGGCGATGGCTGGGCGGCCTGTCTGCCGGGCAGCGTTGCGCGCCTTCAGAATCGCGTTTTCAACAAAGGTCTCGCCCGTCTCCTCGGCAGGCGTGACGCCGAGATCTCCCTGACCGACCACGGAAAAGCCGCTATCCGACAACAAGGCAGTTAACTCCTTGAGTTTTCCCTGATTATCTGAGGCCAATACGAGCTGACGGGTCACAGGGGTGTCTCTCGAGCAAGGCGCTGCAACCGTATCAGTTCCTCGATGCCCTTCACAGCGGTGGCGGTCATATTCTGCATCTCAACTTCGCTAAACGGGCTGTGTTCAGCGGTCCCCTGGATTTCGATAAAAAGTTTCTCATCGTTCATCACGAAATTCATATCGGTATCGGCAGTGCTGTCTTCAGCATAATCCAGATCTAGAAGGACCTCGCCCTGTTTGAGCCCAACCGAAACAGAGGCGATCTGACACAGCGGCACAGGAGCATCGAGCAAACCATCCTGACACAAACGGTCCAGCGCATCGGCAAGTGCCACCCAAGCACCCGTGATCGACGCCGTACGCGTACCTCCATCTGCCTGGAGCACATCACAGTCGAGTGTGATGGTCCGCTCTCCAAGTGCTTTCAGATCCAAAGCCGCTCGCAGTGAACGGCCGATCAGTCTCTGGATCTCCAGAGTTCGTCCGCCCTGTTTTCCACGCGCAGCTTCGCGCGCCATTCGCTCTCCCGTCGCACGGGGGAGCATCCCGTATTCCGCCGTTATCCAACCCTGCTGGCTGCCTTTGAGAAACCTCGGTACGCGCTCTTCGACGCTTGCCATGCACAGTACCCGGGTGTCTCCGAACTCCACCAGCACCGAACCCTCAGCGTGACAGTTATAAGATCGGGAGAAGCGCACAGGCCGCAACTCATCTGGACGTCGGTTATTCGCTCTGGCCATCGATTTTCCTCTGTTGTGGTGTATCCCGACGAGACAACGCGTCCTCGGGTGTTGGGGGGTCAACCAGGCGGCAGCGAATGTCCCAGTCTCGAGAAGAACTGCGTTAAAAACCGATAGGTCAGACCCCAGATTGCGCGCGTATCGTCCTGGGCCAGAAATATACCGGGAAACAGCTTGTCGCCTGCAGCGGGGTATCGCACCGATGTCCGCAGGCCCGGGTCTAAAAGCCGGGATAGGGGAATCTGCACAATCTCGGACACCTCGTAGTTTGGTT
>JBMUHF010000187.1:0-3998 GCA_050302555.1 Arenicellales bacterium
CTGCCTTTATGAGAGTGCACGGACAGGCGAGCCGCAACTCGTCGATATCGTCGATGAAAGCCTGATGGCGGGTCTGTCCTGTGGAGAAGTCTCTCTCCTCGGATGGCAAATTCTAAAACCCGGTGCTCGCCACTTTATGACCATCTCGGATGCTCCCGTCGCACGACTGATGCAATTGCTTGCTTCGGGTGTGTCGGGAGACTCTCCTATCGTCGCCGGTGAATCGGCGATTGCAGGTTTAGCTGGTCTGATAGGCGCCATGCAGGATGAACCGCTCGCGCAGGAGATGAATCTCGATGCCCAGAGCCGCGTATTGGTGTTTGGCACCGAAGGCGCCACTGATCCGGAAGTCTTTGAAGCGCTTGTGGGGACCAGCGCAGAAAAGATCACCGCATAAGGAAGTTGGTCATGAACGATATCGACCGAGGCTTTGCGCCAGAAGAGTTTGAACAGCGAACTGCGATCGTCCAAGGTCTTATGCATGGTGCGAGGCTCGATGCCATATTGGCCACCACCGAGGCAGAGATCCGCTACTTCACCGGCTTTCACTCGCAGTTCTTTGAAAGCCCCACACGCCCTTGGTTCGTGGTGGTGCCGGCAGAAGGCAAGCCCATCGCTGTTATTCCCACGATCGGTGAGTCCGGAATGGCTGCAACCTGGATAGATGAAGTACATACCTGGCCCTCACCCCGCCCTGCCGATGACGGCATCTCTTTGCTGGCAAGCACGATCAGCGGCCTGCCAACACGTCATGGACGATTCGGAATGCCGCTTGGCCCTGAAAGCATATTGCGGATGCCCGCGGGCGATGCCCAGAAACTGGCTGATGCCATCCCTCATGAGGTGGTTGACTGTGCCGAAATGCTGCTGCGACAACGCTTTGTCAAATCCCCCGCCGAGGTTGAGAAGATCCGGCAGGTTTGCCAGATCACCTCAGATGCCTTCGCAGCATTGCCGGGTCACTCTCGTATTGGCGATTCGGAGATCGACATTACCCGTCGCATGCGTATTGATCTTTTGGAAAGGGGCGCCGACGGTACACCCTTCATGGTCGCAGGATCAGGTGCTGGAGGATACGACAGCATCATCATGGGTCCGACCCAGCATCAACCCCAAGCCGGTGACGTTATGATTATCGATACCGGTACCGTATTCGATGGCTATTTCTGTGACTTTGATCGTAATTTCGGATTCGGCCATGTTGCCGATGATGTACGGCAGGCTAACGCAGCCGTTCATAAGGCGGTGGATGCCGGATTTGCAGCAGCACGGCCAGGCGCGCGAATGTGTGACGTGTGGTCTGCGATGTCTCAGGTGATGGAAGACTTCGGTTCGCTAGGCAACAGTATTGGCAGAATGGGTCATGGACTGGGCATGCTACTCACCGAGTGGCCGTCAGTACATCCAAACGATCAAAACATCCTTGAGCCGGGGGTGGTCATGACGCTCGAACCAGGTATGACATTCGCACCGAGGCGCCAGCTGGTACACGAGGAAAATATCGTCATCACAGAGTCGGGCGCCGAATACTTGACCCGTCGGGCACCGCCCGAAATTCCCGTGATCAACTAATCCTTAAGGGCTCTTTCAAAAAAATCCACGAGGGTTGCCCGGTAACGGTCGGTTTCGAGCAATAGACCCTCAATATGATCTGCGCCTTCGAAACTATGCAAGACCACCGGCTGGCCACGCGCGGTGGCAAAACGGACCAGATCCCTTGCGTTGTTATAGGCAACTCTTGAATCCGCTGTCCCATGCAGCACCTGAACCGGGCGCTGGTCCATCCGGGAAATCCCGTCAGCCGGTGTGACAGCCATCAGATCCTTCCCCCTTATGCGGGCTGCCCAGTAGGCCGCCCGCCAGAGAAATCCTGGAAAGCCCTGATACTCGACCTCATGGGTTGCTGCCTTGTTGAAATCGAATACCGGGGCCTCAAGGCTAAATGCTGCAATTTCAGGATTCTTTGCAGCGACGATGAGTGCGGCCAGTGCGCCGCCGGAAACCCCGTGTACCCCGAGGCGTGACAGCGGTATCGCTTTTACGCTCTTGAGCCAATAGGCAGCTGTCAGGATGTCATCAGATTCATCCTGCCCTGCTGAATGCCGACCGTCTTCACATGTCGTTTCTCCCTGATCACGAAGATCAATCAAAAGAATATTGAAGCCTTCCCGCGCTAGCATGGCTGCAGGCATCAGGGTATCAAAGTTATGTCGTGAACTGTCGATTCCATGTACGACAATGACGGTGGCTTTGGTACTGGGAAAGTCCGGCGTCATCCACCATCCCGCAATCGTCACAGCGCGGTAGGGATCTCGGATTTGGACGGTCTCGACAGGAATATCCGGCACCCACCATGCGGACAGATCATGGCCTACCCAGCGATCCCAACCCGAACCTCGGAACGGTCCCCTGCCTGGACCTGGAGTGACGAAACGGGTTGGCGTGTTGGCGGCATGATCGGTGTGGATGCCGCAGAAGACCTTCGTGCCGGTGCGATATACATAGTCGCCCACGCCAAGCAGACCTGCAAAAGCGGTGAGGACTGCGACGCCGGTTATCTTCAGCGTCCGCCGAATTAGTTTCATCTTGATGTCTGGAACCTACCTAAAACCCTAAAACTGCCGCTAGCGGAACACGTAGATCGGACTGCTCCAGGCCTGAAATCCGTCTTCAGTGGTCACACACACCCAAAGCGGATTGTCAGCCCCGGTTTTTAAAGGGGCCTTGATCTTGGCAGTGACCGTGCGGTGGGGATTACTCTCGGGCAAACGAAAGATGCGGACTTTTCGCTCCAGACCGCCCGCGTCCAGCACGGTATCTTCAAGGCCGATTTCTGAAAGGGATCCATTTAGCGAACCCAAGTTAGTCTCAACACTGAACCTGGCATCGGTAACCTCATCGAGCCAGACGTCAAAACCGCCGAAGTTGCCAGTGGTGATCGCGTCGAAAACAACGACGTCACGGCCGCGCTGCTCGAGCTTTCGCTCATGATTCCAGGCATTGATCTTGTCCATCCGCCGGATAGACGCCCCTTCAAAACGGGCCCGCCCTTTCCAGTTGGTTTCACGACCACGGCCCCGGTACTCTGCGCCACTCCAGACCACCCGGATACGCTCCCCCAGATCATCTTCCGAGAACCCGCGAAGAGTCTGGACAACCTCAAGCCCATTACGGATCTCAATACGCTCAATCGGACCCTGCGCCGACACTTCAACCGCAAGCGTCACCTCGGCGTCCTGCGTCTGCACAATGTCGCCCATCATGACCCGCGAGACGGTATCAAAGCCAGCATCCGGGAAGACATTGGGGTCGTCGTGATAGCACTTGCCACCGGCGGCCAGTTCGGCACGTACATCGAGAAACAATCGGGTTCCCGTTGTACCGTAGTGATGACGCCGGCGCAGACACTCAAAAATTCCGTCACGCGTAAGGGATTCGGCAAGAAAACAGGTCAGGCCGCCATATGCGCCGAACATCGAAGCCCCCGGATAACTCGCCCCGGGCCGGCCCTTATGTCCGTCACTGTTGCAGACCACACCGCTACGGTGACCCAGCGCAAAACCGTCGGTCAGCATCCATTCAAAAGTACCCCAGGCAGAATGGATCTCCATCGAGCGTTCCAGTCGCGCATCGTGGGCATAGGCAATGTCCGCATATCTGCCGCCGACATGCGCATAGACCACACAATCTTCATCCGAAAGTGCCTCGAAGAGCAGGTTCGCATCGGGCGCATCAGTGTCAAGATCCTCACGCTCCGGCAGCAAAGCATGAGATGAGCGCCGGATCTGACGCCCCTCGGTCCGAAAATATACGTTGCGATCGCCACCAACCGCCGTGTTGCCCGACCACTCGTATCCAGGAAAGGTCACAAACCGACCTTCTTCCAGAAACTCATGTGAAAGTTCGTTGAGGTAAGACCAGAACTTGTTATTGACCTGAAAATCATTTGCCTGATGTGAAGTCAGATCGAGAAACGCACAATCGCGGGCAAAGGTGAA
>JBMUHF010000188.1:0-6172 GCA_050302555.1 Arenicellales bacterium
GGCGAACCAGGAACAAAGATGGAGGATATGTTCCGCTTTAATGCGGAGCGGGGCGAGTATGGCGATGGCGATGCCGAGGCACAGGTGCAAGATCGACTGGCATTAGCGAGGAAATTCGAACCGCATGAGTTTGAAAGAACGCGTGGGGATGGCGGCATCATTCATATCTCCGGCACGCCAATCGGTGAAGGGATCGGCGGATTTATCACGGTATATACAGACATCACAGAAACGCGTAAATACGAACTCCAGCAGAAAGAGGAAATAAAGCAACTCGAGTCGGTCCTTCATCTTGAGGCCATGGATCATGTCGGTGTGGGTATTGCGGTTTACGATGACGACTTAAGGCTGATCCGGGCAAACCGTGCCCACAAGGAGCTTTATGATTTCCCCAAAGCACTGGTTGAGCCTGGGACTCCTGTTGCATCACTTGGTCGTTTCCTCGCGGAGTTGGGGGCGTATGGTGAGGGAGATGTTGATGAGCAGGTTGAAAATGTGGTTAAGGCCTTATCGTCTCCAGAAGAACAAAGGCGAGATTTGTCACTTCCAGATGGCCGGATAATCGAAATTCGGTCCAACCCCCTTGAGGGGGGTGTGGTGCTTATTCATAGCGATGTCACTGAGGCTCGCGAGGTGTTGCGCAAGGCTAGAAGCACCGATCCTGTCACCGGTTTATTCACTCTCGAAGCTGTTACAGAACTTGTTACAAAGTATTTTCCTCGGCTTCAGGAGCAATCAATAGGTATACGACTCCAGGTAGACCGCTTCGGCATGGTCAATGAGGTCTATGGCCAGAATGTGGGCGACCAGCTACTGAAGCAAGTATCCCAGCGTGTGCGTGGCGTTGCCAGTGACGACGCAATTGTGGGTCGCGCTGGAGGCAATGAATTGGTATTGATAGACGAGGCTATCGATGCGACCAATATGGCGAACGCGGTGGTCAAGGTGTTGCGCGAGGCAATGCGACCGCCTTTCTATTTTCGCGCCTTAGATGGTACTCGACAAAAAATTTCGCTCACCTTGAGTGGCGGTATTGTCTGCTTTCCACAAAATGGTACGGAGCTGGAAGATCTCATCAACAAGTCGCGTTTGGCGATGCAGTACGCGGCCGCTCAGGGTGGAGACTCTTTCAGGTTCTTCGACTGGAAAGCCACTCGTCGTCGGTTCACCAGCGATCGTATCAGTATCGAAAATGATCTTCGTACTGCGATCGAAGAGAAACAGTTTTTCCTGAATTATCAGCCCCAGATCGAACTTCAGTCGGGCGACGTTCACGGCTGTGAGGCTCTGATCCGCTGGCAGCATCCCAAGCAGGGATTGATCTCCCCGATGGATTTCATTCCCGTCGCGGAAGAGACGGGGCTGATTGTTCCTATCGGTGAATGGGTGCTACACGAATCTTGTTGGCAGGCGAAGCAATGGCAGGATCAAGGGCATGCACCCTTTGTCCTGTCGGTGAATGTATCGGCGGTTCAGTTCCGCAACGACGGGATCGTGGACAGTATTCGGGGCGTTCTCGAGGAGACCGGGCTCGATCCGAAATACCTAGAACTGGAACTGACCGAATCCATCGTTGCGGACGACCTTGAGGGTACGAAACGGATCCTCGATAATCTTAAGGAGCTCGGCCTTAGCCTTGCTATTGACGATTTTGGTACTGGCTACTCCAGCCTAGCCTATCTCACCCAACTGCCATTTGACACGCTCAAGATCGACCAGGCGTTTGTCCGTGGCAAAGAAAAGCATAACTGGGCTATCGTGCGCGCGGTTTGTCAGTTGGCCCGGTCGCTCGGGCTCAATATCGTGGCGGAGGGTGTTGAGACGATAGATCATGCCGACATGTGCGCAGGTCTTGGATGTCATATCGGACAGGGTTATTTCTTCAGCCGGCCGCAACCAAAGGTTGATCTTGAGTTTTATCTCAGCGAACACAAGGGTCGGCATATCGAGTCAAGTGCTCGCCAGGAAGCAAAACTTCGGGTGGGTCTGCCGACCTTCGGTTCGATTAATGAGTTTCAGAATTTAGCAATGGAGTTTCGTGCCGACCATCCTGACTTTGAGATGGAGATTCACTGTGATGTTAGTGATTACCTTTTGGAATCACTCAGTCTTGGCGAACTCGATCTGATCGTAGCGGTCACTGCTGGGTCGATCGATGTTGACCCGGAACATGCCTGGTTGGATCAGCCCGTGTGGATAGGATCGCGGGATTTCGGTCTTGGCGAGCGCGCGGCCGTTCCCCTGCTGGCACATCCGGAGGGTTCACCCTTTCGAAAACGTATGCTGGAAAGCCTAAGACAGGCAGACCGGCAGTCGCAGATTGTTTACCAGTCTCCCGCCTTACGCGGCCTGATTAACGCACTGGTGGCCGGGATGGGAGTGACTGCCTTGCCTCTGTCCGCGGTGCACGATGATAAAGCCATGAAGTCTGGGCAGATAAGGGTATTGGATCCAGAGAGGGACGGTCTTCCGGTTCTGGAGTCGGTACAGTATGGGATATATAGTAGGAAGCTCGAAGAGGAGGCCGCCCGCGTGGGGCAGTTGTCGTTTACGGAATGCCTAGTAGATCTGATTGATTCATTCGGTAGTGAGAAGCTTTAGCAGGTCGATGCACAGAGGGAGATTATTTTTCAGGGAGAAGCGTTATGAGCGCACCGGATAGCGCTGTCACTGCAAAGCCCTCATCTGTCATGGAGGGCAGTACAGATGCCCGCCGACGGCTGCGGCTCGGCGAGGTGCTGGTCAAGGAAGGTATTGTCACTGAAGCTCAGATCGAAACAGCGCTGGCGACCCAGAAGCAGAGCAAGGGAAAGCGTCTGGGTGAGGTTCTTGTCGATCTGCGCATAGTGGATGAGGTCACGATCGTGCGTACGCTGGCCAACCGACTTGAGTTGCCCTTTGTTGATCTCAACCAGATTCAGGTCACCGAGGCCGCGCTAAAAGAACTCCCCTCCCATGTGATGCGTGATCACAATGTGGTTCCGATCGCGTCTGACGAAACATCAATTACTGTCACTTTTGGTGATCCGTTGTCGGTAGACGCCGTCAATGCTGTCCGGTTTTCCTGCCAAAAGCGGCTCGTTGAAGTGGTCTCTGCGCCGAGCCAGATCAAACGTTTCGTCAATCGATCAGCTTCCATAAGTGAAAGTAAGGAAGAGTTTGAGGTTTTTCTGCAATCGCTCAGCAGCGAGGCTGGGCAGAGCGGAGAGTTGGGGGAAAACGCCGCCGCGGTTCGGCTCGCCAATAAAATCATCCTGGACGCTGTGCGCGACCGTGCATCTGATATTCATATCGAGCCCAATGGTGAGAAGAGTGATCTGACGGTCCGTTTTCGGGTAGACGGGGAGTGTCGCGAGTATCGGCGCATTCCGGCCGAATACCGTGAGCAAGTGGTTGCCCGGATCAAGATCATGGCGCGGCTCAACATTGCGGAACGACGCATGCCACAGGACGGGAAAATCCGCTTCAAGCTGGGTGAGATGGAGATCGAACTTCGTGTGGTGACTCTACCAACCGCCGGCGAAAACGAGGACGTTGTGCTTAGAATTTTGGCCGGTTCTGGTGCGCAGCCGCTCGGCAAAATGAACCTCAGTCCGGATTATCTGCGGTCGATTCAGAATCTGGTTGCGAGCCCCTACGGGATGATACTCGCAGTTGGCCCGACCGGGTCAGGGAAGACGACTACGCTTCATGCCATGCTGGGCAAAGTCAACGCAGTGGAGAAAAAGGTCTGGACAGTAGAAGACCCTGTGGAAATCACCCAGCCGGGGCTGCGGCAGATGCAGGTGAATCCCCAGATCGGCCTGTCGTTCGCCTCAGCCATGCGTTCATTCCTGCGCGCTGACCCCGATGTGATTATGGTGGGGGAGATGCGGGATGAAGAGACTGCGCATATGGCTATCGAGGCCTCGCTTACCGGACACCTGGTGTTCTCCACTCTGCATACCAATAACGCGCCGGAAACCATTACGCGTTTGATAGATATGGGTATGGAGCCGTTTTCGTTTTCAGATGCGCTGCTCGCAGTTCTGGCTCAACGCCTTGCTCGGCGTCTATGTGACCAATGCAAAGTCGAATACGAGGCCAGTGAGTCGGAGCATGCTGAATTTGCCGGCTACCTTGGAGAGACAGCCCTCTCCCGCCTTGCCGGTCCGGGGCCACTTAAGTTGTTCCGTGCCGAGGGGTGTGTGGAATGTGAAAACTCCGGCTATCGAGGGCGACTACCCCTTCACGAACTATTGGTCAACAACGATGAGATCCGTGAAGCGATGCAGAAAAAGGCTACGACGGCAGAATTACGCCTGTTAGCCGAGAAGAATGGCATGCGCACTCTGCTCCAGGATGGCGTCGCTAAATGTCTGCAGGGCCTGACAGACCTTAAGCAGGTTCTCGCAGTCTGTAGCAGGTGATCGATCTGGAAAAAGGTGGCGATTTACAGCGCGTTTTTCGGTGATATAGTATTCGTTTGTGGTTGAGTAAGTCTCTTCGCGCCGGGAGATCGAGAGATAACCTCCCGTAAATAATCCTTAACTCTCAGACAGATACGTTATTTCAGATTTCAAATTGTAGAAAATTGGGGGCATGTATGAAAAACGCAATTAAATTGACGCTTCCTTTCAGGAAGGGACTCTTCCTCATGGGACTGGTCGCGGCGCTGTTTATTTTTTCATTCCAGAACGCTACAGCCGAGGAAGTATCGGCCGAGGTTAAAGCGAAGGCGCAGCTTACGCTTGCGCAATGGATGAAAGATCGTTCCGACGACTCCGGAAAATTTTATTTTGTGGATCGCCAAGCAAATGAACTCATCGCGGGATACAGTGCGAACGTCCATCCGATGATTGTGCCGTACAAAAATGGCGCCATTTTTGTGTGTTCTGAGGTGGTGACTGAAAACGGTGACCGTATTACGGCTGACTTTCTGACGGTCCCCGTTGGCGACGGTTACAAAGTCATCGAGGTCATCATGAATAACCGGCCGTCCATAAAGAAGATGATGGGTATGTAGCGCCCGGGGATTTCACCGTCCTTTTTCCTACATAGCAGTCCTGGCGAGCCGTTTAAGATGAAACTTGGGATTTTTCTCAAGTTTGTGCTGCTGTTCGCAGCGATGGCTATCGCACTTGGTACCATCGCTGTTCTCTCCTATAAAAATTACCGCCATCAGCATTACGAAGGAGTTGCCTCTGCCCAGCTTGCGACCGCGGTGGTGGGGTCGGCTGGAATGCTCGATAAGGCAGCACAAGTGGGTGATAAAGAGGCGCGCGAGGCGCTCTCGTTGTTTGCGATGTTTCCTTTCCTGCTGTGTGTCGAGATGACGACTGCGGCTGGTGAGAGTTATCGTTGGCCACCATTACCCTGCACGATTGTCAAGGAAGAAAAATATCCCCTCGATTACCGTGGCGTCCTCGCGGACGGGGGAGATCTGCGCTTTTATGTCAGCCGTCAGTGGGTAGGTGAAGAGGCAGATCGTGAGGTGCGTCTGGGTATCATCGCAATGTCGGTTTTTCTGCTGCTGTTTCTCGTGGGAAGCGGGCTTGTGTTTCATCGGGTGGTGGGGTATCCAGTCGGATTTCTGATCAAAAGTCTCCGCGGTGTTTCTCAGGATCTCACCAAGCAGGAACTCATCGAGAAGCTCACCCGGGATGAGATTGGTGAATTGACGGACGCGTTGAATGGTCTGCTGGGCCGGATCCGTAAATACCAATCGGAACTCGTCCGACTGGCAAATACCGACGGGCTCACAGGCATCCTGAACCGGCGTACATTTTTTTCCAAGGGGGAGGTGTTGTTGTCCAAATATGAGAGTGGGATCTATTTCGTGCAGATCGATCTAGATAACTTTAAAAGTGTCAACGACAACTATGGGCACGGCATTGGGGATCAGGTGCTGGAACTTGTTGGGCGCCTACTCCAGGGGTCGGTCCGTACCGTCGGCGAGCGTGAACCGGATATCGTCGGACGATTAGGCGGGGAAGAGTTCGGCATCCTGCTCTCGACCGATAGCATCGAGCAAGCCCAGTCTGTCACTGAGCGATTGCGCGCAACGCTAGAGAAATCAGAGGTCGATACCGGAAGCCAGCCTTTAAACATCACGGGATCATTCGGCCTTGCCGAAGCTATGCCTAAGGAAACCCTTGATAATCTTTATCACCGCGCCGATGCCGCGTGTTAC
>JBMUHF010000189.1:0-6058 GCA_050302555.1 Arenicellales bacterium
ATTGAACCACAACTAATCATAATTTCAGACCCAGAAGTCGATGGTCAGGCAATTATTGAGGCAACAAATGCTGGAATTCCAGTAATCGGTATTTCAAATACAAATAATATTACATCAAATCCAACGCAAGCACCTCAAGAAGTTGTGGACCCCAGTTAATCAGGGGATCTCGAATGTCAAAGTTTTCTATTCCTAACATCAACAACAACCAGGAAGATATTGCCGGGCGTCAGAACAACTAATTTTCGCCGCAGAAGGTTCATAAAATGATTCTGAAGACCTGTCGGTTACCCGTCAGTCAAGAAAGATAAAATAGAAGTCGTCAAATTTTCCGATGACTTTATAGACCACCATGAAACTTTCGCAATTCAAGATTTTAACGTTTGATGTTTACGGCACGCTGATCGACTGGGAAAGCGGCATGGTCAATGCCCTGAAACCCCTGACAGACCAGGTTGCCGTCCACCTCAGCCGCGACGATATCCTGAGCGCCCACGCCCATTATGAATCAACCGCGCAGCGCTTTTCACCGTCAAAAAAATATTCTGAACTTCTCGCAACGGTTTACCGGCGCCTTGCTGAACACTGGAAGGTTTCTGTGGACTGGGAAGAGTGCCTTACTTACGGCCGATCAGTGCCGCAGTGGCCGACATTTGAAGACAGCGCACAAGCGCTGGGTTATCTGAAACAGCACTTTCAACTGGCGGTTTTGACCAATACCGACAATTTGAGTTTTTCGGGCTCCAATGAACGCCTTGGGGTGGCTTTTGATTCGGTCATGACCGCCGAGGACATCGGCAGCTATAAACCCGATAACCGCAACTTTGAGTACATGCTGGAAACGCTCGCGCACCGGGGAATCACCAAAGATGAAATCCTGCACGTGGCGGAGAGCATGTTTCATGATCATCAGCCCGCGAACCAGTATGGTATTGCAAACTGCTGGATTTACCGCCGGCATAACCAGGAGGGCTTTGGCGCCACGATGGACCCCGGCGATATGCCGACCGTCAGCTTCACCTTCAACAGCATGGCCGATCTGGTCGCAGCGCATCAGCAGGAGACCGCCTAGTCACACGGAGTAGAGCAAAAAGACAACTATTTACCGATGCAACATCTCAGCATCGGCATAAACTGAATCATCAATTCTTCCTGCACTGTGGGACGCCCTCGGTAAACCCGTGAGTTATTTCACCGGAAGGGTCCCGTGCGACCGCATTCCATGGCTTACCGGCATCCCACTCGCCAGTAACCGTTCGGCCGCTGGCATAGGTGAAGATTCCTTCGCCGTGGTAGATCCCATCAACAAACTCACCTTCGTAACGGTCGCCGTTGTTCCAGAAATAGGCGCCGATACCTGACTTTGTACCGCTCACCCATCCGCCCTCATAGCGTTCGCCGTCTCCCCATGTATAGGTCCCCTGGCCGTGCTTTTTGCCGTCTTGCCATTCGCCGGCATAGGTATCGCCATTGGCGTAGACATGCGAGGCGACGCAGTCATTAAAGAGATGACTTGATCCTTCCGTACAGGGAACGAGCGCGAAGCTCTTGACCGCAAAGGCAAGCCCGGCCGCAAGGATGAGGAGGCGAATTTTCATGGCTATTATTTTACCCAATTGCGGGCTCAGAAGACGGGGTGCTCAGTGTACCGGTATCGGCACTTCACCCTCGATGGTCGCGCGTCGCATGACGCGTCTGTGCGCTGTTACCTCGCCGAAGTAATCCGCCACCGCATGATGCAGGGAAACCCGGTTGTCCCACAGCGCCAGGGATCCCTGCTCCCAGTGCAGGCGACAACCAAAATGCGACTTGGTTGCGTGCTCGTAAAGATAATCCATCATCGGCTTGCTTTCGGCTACGGTCATCCCCTCAAAATGCGTACTGAATGCGGGGCTGACATAAAGGGATTTGCGACCCGTGTCCGGATGGATCCGCACCAACGGATGTACCGCCCGACCTTCTTCGTTTTTCTTCTCGTGCATTCCGTCATAGGTCGCAGACCACTGCCTGGTGTCTCCGGATTCATTGACAACCCGCAGCGAATCGACAAGTTCCTTAAGGCCGTCTGAGAGCGCTTCGTACGCAAGATACATATTGCAGAACTCGGTATCGGCGCCATAGGGCGGCACCTCTTCTGCGTAAAGGGCAGAGCCCATCGGCGGACGATCAAGAAACATAAGATCCGAGTGATAAAAATTATCCCAGCTGTAATCCTCACCCGGTTCGCGCACGATCTGGAAGATGTCCGGATCCTGATCAACTCCATGCACATAAGGATGAGGAATCAGCGGCCCAAAATGCTCCGCAAAGGCACGCTGGTCTGCCACCGTAAGACTCTGGTCGCGAAAAAGTAAAACCAGAAACTGATTCAGCGCTGATTTTATCTCTGCGAATTCAGGTGCTCCGAGTCTCCTGGAAAGATCAATGCCTGTCACCACTGCACCCAATGCACCACTGATGGGCGAGATCTCAAAACTATTGTAAGGCTGTGTTTGAGACATTCCTCCTCCTTATAAATTTCTGGAAAAGCCCCTGGTTTTCAAACTTCCGGCACGTCCAGAATATAATGTTCCAGCGAAGATATATTCTAGTATGATTTGAAATACTATAAATCTTCGGGTGCGTGGGGCAGTGGGCCAAACAGGCGCTGAGAGACAAGAAAAGGCATGACCTCCTCCAACTTAAACGATTTCCTCGGCCCTGAGGTCATCGACAGACTTCGTGACCCCGATCTGAATCTCGCGAAAGGCCTGCCCGCATCAATTTATACGAGCCCGGATTTCTTTACGTTCGAAAAAGAGCGGCTCTTTACCGAGGCCTGGGTGGGTATTGGCTTCGACTCTGACGTTCCTAATGGGGGAGACGCTGTCCCGATGGAAGTTGGTGGATCACCACTGATTCTGTGTCGAGATAACAACTCCCAAATCCAGGTCCTGCATAACGTTTGTCGTCACCGGGCGACGATCGTGCTTGAGTCTCCCGCCGCGGGACTAAAGACCTTCAAATGTCCTTACCACGGGTGGGTCTATGGCCTGGACGGAGGCCTTATCGCTACGCCTTTTTGGGATGGCACAGCAAGCGCTAAACGCTGTCCCGTAGAGCCGGAATCCGCGAGCCTGGTTCCCGTCCGTAGCGCCATCTGGAACCATATCGTTTTCGTTAACCTGAGTGGCAACGCGCCGAGCCTCGATTCGTATCTGGCTGAGATGGAAGAGGAACTCGGTCACTTTGATCTCGAGTCTATGGAGGCGGTCCATAGCGAATCCTGGGTGTTCAATGCAAACTGGAAGTTGGTCATGGAGAACTGGGAGGTATACCACCATGTCTGGGTGCATCAGGGCGTGTTCGATCTAATGTCTGACGAAGTTGATTTTGAAACCGGTGTACCCTGTACTGACATGTTCGCCTGCAACAACAGCCTCATGCTGAGACCCAACGGCCTGCGCAAAGAATCGGCGAGACCCAATCCTATCGACCTTCCGCTAATGCCGTGGAAACCTGACATTCCAAAAACCCTTAAATTGAGCAGTATCGCAAACGCGATATTGCCTAATGTAACGGCGAGCATGGGCCGAGTAGAGTTTGCACCAGCGGTATATATACCGATCGCGCCAGACAAAACCCTGGCGAAAATGACCTGGTTTATTCCGCCGGGGATCAAAAATGATGAGAAATTGAAGCCAGAGGTCGATAAGATACTCGAACGCTGGCTGGGACCCGATCGTTCTGTTGCCGGTCGACGCGGGATTCGCGCCCAGGATCACCATTGCATGGAACTCCAGCAGCAAGCTAGAAGCTCACCGGTGGCCGATGATGTACGATTCTCCAGAACCTGGGAAGCAAATGTGCGATATTTTCAAAACTGGCTGGTGGAACGACTGCAGGCGTAGGTCAAAAGCATAGAATAACACCTGCGTCCATCGGTTCAGTAGTACAAGGCAAACTGACAACCCGATTACCCAAACGATCTCTCGATGAAAGTTCAGACCGGTTCAATCATTGCCTCGCGGGCAAGACGTCGGCGGAATTCTGCAATCACCGACGTGCTTCAACTGGTCATCCTGGGAGCAGGTCTCATCTGGCTGGTGCTGCGCGGCGCAGGCGGGATGAACTACGTGTGGCAGTGGCACCGGGTACCTCAATATATATACAAGGTCATCGATGGAGAATTGATCTTTGGGCCGCTGCTCGACGGGTTGATGGTGACGCTGGAACTGAGCGTGTACAGCATCGTGCTTGGCCTTTTGATCGGACTGATTACGGCCTTCTTGCGCCTTTCTGATTCCTATTCCGGCAAATTGCTCGCGACGGTCTATCTTGAACTGGTTCGCAACACACCACTTCTTATTCAGTTGTTCGTCTTCTATTTTGTCCTGGGGCCGATCTTTGAGATAGATCGGTTCTGGGTAGCGGTACTGTGTATTTCGTTCTTCGAAGGCTCATTTGCTTCCGAAATCATTCGCGGAGGGATTTTGTCGGTCCGTAAAGGCCAGGTTGAAGCCAGCGAAAGCCTGGGCCTGAGCCGCGCGGCAACCTACCGGTACATCATTCTGCCTCAAGCCCTGCCGATTATTCTGCCGCCGCTCGCCGGGATCCTGGTGAACCTCATCAAACATTCGGCAATTGTCAGCGTGATCGCGGTGTTTGACCTTACAACATCGGGACTGGATATCATTTCCGAAACATTCATGGCTTTTGAGATTTGGATCACGGTCGCTGCGATCTACCTCGTGATCACAATTTCACTGTCCATTGTAATAAGTCGATTTGAGCGCTACATGAAGCGCTCGATGCTGGCGGGTTAAGCAGACTATCGGATCGACTAAAATAATTTTACTAGCCCGCGGAATGGTTCCGTGGGTCTTTTCCAACAAGGAGGATGTATGCAACTCGTAAAAAAGGTGTTTGTGGGAGCTGTAACCTTTCTGGGTATTGCGCTGGCGCCGTTCACTGCAACAGCCGGGGATCTGCAGCAGCAATTGACCTCTGAAAGTGTTATCGAGTCCATTACCAAACGCGGCAAAATGAAGGTGGGCATGTCTACTTTCGTGCCATGGGCAATGCGTGACAAAAAAGGTGAATTGATTGGGTTTGAAATTGATGTCGCCAAAAAGGTTGCAGCCGATCTTGGTGTCGAGATCGAGTTTGTTCCCACCGCATGGTCAGGCATCATCCCGGCACTCATTGCCGGTAACTTCGATGTAATCATTGGTGGTATGAGCGTGACTCCGAAGCGTAATCTGACCATTAATTTCACCGCACCGTATGCACACTCGGGTATGGGAGTCGTTGCTAATAAAGAGCTCGCCGGGGGCCTCGCGTGGCCTGATGATTACAACAGTTCGAAGGTGACCTTCACCTGTCGACGCGGGGCGACTTCCTGCACCGACACCCAGAAAATGTTCCCCAAGGCCAAGCTTCGCCAGTTTGACGATGGTTCGTTGGTTATTCAGGAAGTGGTCAATGGCAATGCCCATGCGGTGCTGACCAGTTTCCCGAAACCTACTATGTGGCAAGCTCAACATGCCGATGTACTGTTCAACCCAACTCTCGAAAAGCTGACGGAAGGGAACGAGTCATTCGGCATTAGAAAGGGTGATCCGGACGCAATGAACGTCTTCTCCAACTGGATCATGGTTAACACCAGTAACGGCTGGCTTCAGGAGCGCTGGACCTACTGGTTCGCCACCATGGATTGGAGCGATCAGGTCGATCTTAAATAGTAACTACTGGCGCTACCTTTGATGGCAATCCCGGTGAAACTGGGATTGCCATCAATATTTCTTGGAACCTGCACCCCCAGGCAGCAGACAGTGCAATGAATGATCTCTGACGATGCGTAGGAAACCCAAAAGCAACTTAACTCGTGCGGTTGACGTAATAGTCATTGCGAGCGCGCTCTTTTTGGTTGGCTACGTTATTCATATAGTTGACACCTCTTCTAGTACAATTGTATTTTTTATTTTACGTATGACCTGACATGCAGCGCGGGTCGCCATAGCACGCAGCCTTTGTATGCAACCCAAGATCATGCTCTTCGATGAGCCGACCTCGGCAA
>JBMUHF010000190.1:0-1848 GCA_050302555.1 Arenicellales bacterium
AAAACCCGCCGGCTGGTGGCAAGCCGCCTTGCCACCATATTTGAATCCTTAAGCTCAGCGACCCGAATTAGAAGATCAATCTGCTCATGAAAAAAATCATCAAAACGGTCACTTGCAACCAGCTGTAATTGCACCTGCGGATGCCGTTCGGTGAACTCGGCTGCCATGGGAGCAAGGTGCAGTCGTGCAAAACTGACCGGTGCCGATACCTTCAGTGCCCCCGCCGGGCTGTCACGACTCACGGCAATCGCACTTTGCGCCTGATCCACCGCTTCGAGGATATTGAGGCTATGTTGCAGGAAGTGGTGCCCATCGGGGGTGAGATCCACCTGCCGGGTGGTACGGTTCAATAGCCGCATACCAAGTTTCTTTTCGAGGCGAATCAGGCGGGAACTCACCACCGCGGGCGTGAGCCGAAGATCGCGGCCGGCAGCCGTCAGGCTGCGCAGTTCCGCCACGCGGACAAAGAGTAGAAGATCATCCGTTTCCATCAATTTTCAAATTTTTCGATATAGTCCTTTATGATTGTAGCGATTTTTCTGAAAAGATAATCCGGGTAGGATGCGCCCTTGCGGCGATGCATCTGGGCAAAACTATGATTTCTGGAGCCAAATGACTTTGACCATACCCTGGGTGGAGTGGGCCAGCCTGATGATCCGCTGGCTGCATCTTGCAGCCGGGATCGCCTGGATCGGCACTTCTTTCTACTTTATATGGCTGGATCTTAGCCTTCGTTCCCGGAGCAGCCTGGCAAAAGGAGTGCTGGGTGAATCGTGGAGCGTGCATGGCGGGGGCTTCTACCATGTGCAGAAGTACGCCGTCGCCCCCGAGGAGATGCCTGCCGAACTCCACTGGTTCAAATACGAGGCTTACTTCACCTGGCTCTCAGGCTTTGCCCTGCTGGTCGTGGTCTACTACTTCGGCGCCACCAGTTACCTCATTGATCCCGCCCGCGCTGACCTCGCGCCTTCTGAGGCCATAGCCGCAAGTCTTGGATTTCTCGTCGGCAGCTGGCTTATATACGAAGTACTCTGCAGAAGCCCGATTGGCCGATCGACGCCAGCGCTTGCGGTGTCCGTATTGCTGCTCATACTGGCGAGCGCTTTTCTACTCACACAGATTTTCAGTGACCGGGCAGCTTTTCTTCATGTCGGCGCTTTGATCGGGACGATCATGTCGGCCAACGTGTTCGTGGTGATCATTCCCAACCAGAAAAAAGTCGTCGCGGATCTTATCGCCAGCAAAACGCCAAACCCTGCGCTTGGAGCGCAGGCCAAACAACGCTCGCTGCATAACAACTACCTGACCCTGCCGGTACTGCTGCTGATGGTGAGCGCGCACTATCCCATGCTCTTTTCCGGGGGAACCGCGTGGGGCTGGCTGGTGATTGCGTTTATTGTGGTCGCGGGCGGCGTCATCCGCCATTTCTTTAATACGCAGCACGCCGGAGGACGCGGCAAAGCCCTGGCCTGGCAGTGGCCCGTCGCGGTACTGCTCGCGATAGGGCTCATTATTTTCATTGCCTCTCGGGGGCCCGCTCTCTCGGGCCAAAACATCAGCGACAGCCGGGCACTTGAAATCGTGACTACCCATTGTGCCGGCTGCCACGCCGCTCAGCCGGTTAATACTGCCTTCAGTGCACCGCCGGGCGGGGTCGTGCTTGATAACCTCGATGCCGTAAGGCGCCATAATGAGCAGGTGATGGCCCAATCCGTCACCAGCCAGGCCATGCCCCTTGGCAATTCCACCGGGATGACGGCATCTGAGCGCGCGGAACTCGGGCAGTGGCTAAAAAGCCAACAGTAGCGTCTTGGTCACAATATTCGCTTGGTTAGGTTAGGTCGCAGT
>JBMUHF010000191.1:0-2097 GCA_050302555.1 Arenicellales bacterium
GCCTCATACATCTCGACAGGTCGTTCTGCGGCGCCCTTCATCTCGCCGCTTCGAAGATCCCACTGCCAAAGATGCTTAGTACAGGTTAGCAGACCATCTTTCAGAAGGCCTGAATCGACCAGCGGTTCAGCAAGGTGCGGACAGGTGGGAGGGAAAGCGCGGATACAGTCACCAAGGTTGGTTACGATCACATCTACGCCAGCGACGGTTACCCTTTGCAGTTTACCCTCGGTAAGTTCAGAGAAGCTGCACGCACGATGCCAGGTTTCATCGAGTTTCACCGCCTCGGCCGGCGCTTGAACCGGTGCGACCTGTTTCATCGGAGACTGTGGCGGAGCAACCTTGACTGTCGTCGCCCGTTCCCCAGCTTCGCGGGCAGCCTGCTGGCGAAGATCATCACTGACTACCACCCGGCGCATACTGCCACCACGACTCTTAGACCAATCCTTGGGAGGCTGAATATCCATCAGCGTATCGGCGATACCCTGACGATCGAGCGTGGTCCAGATCTTGGACCAGATACAGGGGATGTTGGGGTCGACCTCACACATTCCCCCTTCGGAACCGCCACAGGGGCCGTTCTGTAATTGTTTAGGGCACCGGGTAATTGGACACAGACCGCCGGTATATTCCAGGACACAGTTACCACAACCCACACAGCGCTCTTCCCAGATCCCGGGTTCGGTGGGCTGACCCATGAAGTTGGTATCAAGGCCCGGCAGGATCGGGGTGTCCATATATTTTTCGGCCAGTGTCTGAACACCAACGCCGCAGGCCATGGAAAGTACGGCATCGTACTCGTCGATATTTTCCTCAAGCGGAGCAACGAATTCCTGAACACATTGCCGTTGCACGGTGACTTCCTCGACTTCGAGTTCCTGACCCTCGGCAGCAGCAGCGGTACGCAAGGTAGCAGCTATGGCGCTGGATTCTTTCTTGCCTCCGGCAAAACAGACCGATACACAGGTACCGCAGCCGACGGTGAGCACCTTCTTTTTGCCCTTGAGCATCCGCTGGATATCCTCCAACGGTTTCTGTTCGGCAACAATCATCTTAAGCCTCTTACAAGTTGGCGCTGACGGTTTTGAACTGTCATCGACATTCTCCCTTTTCCTATGTTAACTGGATGTTGAGACCGGAGCAGGCGTGACTGAGGTCTGACGCAATGGACTCGGTCCACAGTCTCCAGCCTTCACGCTCAAGTCGTTAAGCGCATCCGCAAGACTTTTAGGGTCGTCGGGATTCAGGTGCATCATCTGCACGCGATCCCGACCCAACCCACAATTGTCGAGCCAGTCAGCGATGCGGTTTACCCGCTGGGTGACGTGCAGGTTGCCGGTATTAAAGAGACACTCTCCTGGCTGGCAGCCAGCCACCATCACAGCATCGGCGCCACTTTCAAACGCGTGCATCAACTGCAGCGTATCGACCCGTCCGGAGCAAGGCACCTCTACGACTCGAGCATGCGTTCGTTGGGATGTCAGACGGTTCTGTGCCTTGCAGACCTGCTGAGTTGTCTCTCGACACTGTGGACAGGCAAAGATCATGACCGAGGTTACATTTTCTGTAGCACTGATATCGGTAGTTGATTCGCTATCTACCGAATCAGACTCCGTGTTTAGTGCGTGAATGGTACTAACCACCTTATCGTGGGTATTGATATTCATTTCGATCGCACCTGTCGGACAGGCCGCTGCGCAGAGCCCGCAGCCGGTACACAGATCCTGGTCAATCACTGCAGCGCCCTGGATTCCGCCGACACCGATCAGTTCATCATCGATGCGCGCGGCGCCGAAGGTGCAAAAGCGCACGCAGTTAAGGCAGGCAACACAGACCGGCGCCTCGACTATCGCGATCGGTCGTTCGATGGGTTGAGTTGACTGCGGAGCCGGCAGGTCAAGAACGACTTCTCCGCCACGAGCGCGGGAGACGCAGACCGTCAGGTACTCCGAGCGTTCACTTTCGCTTAGCGCGGTATCCCGATGATCAACGTCACCAGAGAGATAGCGCGTCCGGCAGGTCCCGCAACGTCCGTTGGAACAGTCCAGAGGCACCTCGTAGCCATTCTCAAAAAGCACATGCAGAATGGTCCGGTTG
>JBMUHF010000192.1:0-31379 GCA_050302555.1 Arenicellales bacterium
GAGAAGTTTGGCTTTGACCGCGCCCGACTTCCGCAGGGATTGTCGCTGGCGCTGGGATCGGCAACCGTTACCCCGATCGAAATCGCTCGGGCGTATGGCGTCTTCGCCAACGGTGGCTATCTTGTGGAACCATTTTTTATCGCCCGGGTTGAGGACCCGTCTGGCCAGATTGTGGAATATGCCAACCGGCAGATGCTCTGCTCCGGATGCGCAATACCAATGTCCGAATCGTCAGAGTCTTCGCAACCATTGCCGGACCTACGTTTCTCCCGGCAGGTAGTCTCTCCAGAAAATGCTTTTATTCTGGACAGCATGATGCGCGAAGTAATCCGCTCAGGCACCGGTCGGGCGGCGAGAAGCCTGCACCGGGATGACCTCGCTGGTAAAACTGGAACGACCAATAACTATTTCGATGCATGGTTTACGGGATACAGCTCCAATATCGTGGCAACCGTTTGGGTAGGCTTTGATCGGCCGAAAGACCTTGGCCAGGGTGAGTCAGGAGCTCGAGCGGCTTTGCCCATTTGGGTCGATTTCATGAAGACCGCACTGTCGGGTAAAGCGCATGCGCTACAGCACTTTCCCGAGAACATCATCAGGATTCGCGTGAACCGTAAAAGCGGCCTGCCTACCCCGACAGAGGACCCCGACGGATACCCTGAATATTTTGTTACAGGAACCGAACCGACCACGCCGCACACAGAGTTCCAAGTGGACCCGGTCGAGGGTCTCTTCTAGCAGTCCACCAGAGAATTAGACAGTAGTCGAAGGGGTGCCGGTGCGTTTGGCAGCTGATTTCTTTTTCGCGGCCTTGGACTTTTTCCGGATCGTTTTACGGACGGGAACGGCTTTCTCCATCGTTTCCCACGCACCGTTTCGGTAGAGGGCCTTCCAACCCGTTGCCTTACCGTCAGATTCAGTCATGACGTACTGTTCGCGGGTTTTTCGACTGTAGCGAATCTGAGCGGGGCGACCGTTTGGATCCTCCGTAGGGGCGGTAGCAAGGTAGCGGTGCTTCGGATCCAACTGATCGGCTACGCTTGCGACCTCCCGAACCAGTGGCGCGCGTGTCTCGCGGTTGCGAGGGAATTGGCTGGCAGCGAGGAATATCCCGGATGCACCGTCACGCAACAGATAAAAATCATCTACCTTTTCACAACGTAGATCTGGCATAGGGATGGGATCCGCCTTGGGCGGTGCGGGCTCGCCACTTCGAAGCAGTTTGCGGGTGTTCTTGCATGCCTCGGCGGTACACCCGAAATATTTTCCAAACCGGCCCGTCTTCAACTGCATCTCTGCGCCGCATTTATCGCACTCAAGTGTAGGCCCATCGTAGCCCTTTAGCTTAAATTCGCCCGGCTCGACTTCAAACCCCGTGCAATCGGGATTATTGCCACAAACGTGCAGTTTGCGTTTCTCATCAATGAGGTACGGCTCCATTGCGCTACGACAGATTCCGCAACGACGCACATCGACCAGGCGTCGGGCCTCATCGTCATCATCCGCAGCAACGTCCTCCGACTCGTCGCCCATAATTAAATTCAGCGTCTGGGTGCAGCGCTCCTTCGGACTTAACCCGTAGCCGGAACAACCGAGAAAAACGCCGGTTGCCCCTGTTCGCACCTGCATATGGCGACCGCACTGGGGGCAGGCAATGTCGGTATCAGTCGGGATGTTGGCACGCATGCCGCCGACAGCTGACTTTCCCTCACCCTCCCCTTGTGCCGCTTCGAGTTGAACACAAAAGTCCGAATAGAACTCATCCAGAACGTCTTTCCAGTTTTTGCGACCAGCAGCAACTTCATCTAGCGTCTCTTCCATACCAGCCGTGAAGCCATAGTCCATCAAATCCTTGAAGTTTTCGCACAAACGATCAGTGACAATTTCGCCAACCTTCTGCGCGAAAAAACGCCGGTTGACGAGTTTGGCGTAACCACGGTCCTGAATCGTTGAGATGATTGAGGCATAAGTTGAGGGCCGGCCAATGCCCCGCTTCTCCAGTTCCTTGACCAGACTGGCCTCGGTAAATCTACCGACAGGCTTAGTAAAATGCTGAACAGGTTCCAGGCTTTCCAGCGTAAGTTCCTGTCCCTTTTCAATGTCCGGCAACACTTTGTCTTCCTGCTTACCTGCGGGAGGAAGCGCCCGCGTATAGCCATCAAACTGGAGTATCCGACCCCGTACCCGTAGTTCAAAATCGCCGCAGCACACAGTAATGGTGGAACTTAGAAAGCGGGCATGGGTCATCTGCGAGGCAAGGAAATAGTTTCTGATGAGGTCGTACAGGCGCTCTTGGTCCCGCTCAAGCGCTAAATGCCGACCCGGCCGATGAGCGTCCGTGGGTCGAATGGCCTCATGCGCTTCCTGAGCATCGGCTTTGCTTGCGTAGAAATTGGGCGACGGCGGCAGATAATCGTCACCATATTCCTGGCCAATCAGAGCCCGCGCCGCCGACAGCGCATCAGCGCTTAAATGCGTTGAATCCGTGCGCATGTAGGTAATGAATCCCGCTTCATAGAGACGCTGCGCCAGCGTCATCGTCTTCTTCACGGAAAATCCCAAACGGGTACTGGCTGCCTGCTGAAGGGTCGACGTAATCAGGGGTGGATTCGGGCGCGACTGGGTCTTTTTGTCGCTGCGGTCACTGACCTGGAACTCATGTGCCTGTAATAAGGCAACCGCTTCCTCGGCGTCAGTCTGGTTTACCGGGCGAAAGGTTTTCCCGGATTGCTTGACCACCTCCAGACGCAGTGCGCCTTGAGCGCAGTGGGTATCTGCATAAATCTCCCAGTACTCCTCCGGCACAAAAGCGCGGATTTCGCGCTCACGTTCCACCAGGAGGCTCACGGCAACGGATTGCACCCGTCCCGCAGACAGGCCGCGGGCGATCTTGGCCCACAACAACGGTGACAGCATGAAGCCCACTACGCGATCCAGAAAACGACGTGCCTGTTGCGCTTGAACCTTATCCTCATCCAGTTTCCCAGGATGAGCAAAAGCTTCTTGGACCGCCTGCTTGGTAATCTCGTTGAACACCACCCGATGGTATTGCTGAGGCCCTGCGCCGATCACCTCTTTGAGATGCCACGCGATGGCCTCCCCCTCACGATCTAGGTCGGTGGCAAGATAGATAGCGTCACTTTGGGCAGCAAGTTTTTGGAGTTCGGTAACGACTTTCACCTTGTCGGGCAGGATCTGGTAATTGGCCTCCCAACCCTTCTCAGGGTTAATTCCCATGTTTTGAACCAGATTCCGACGCGCTTTGTCTTTCCGATACCGCGCCTTCTTGGCAGGTGACATCTTGCGGGTTCGCGCGGCTTGCTCGGCGCGCTTTTTTGGATCGACTTTCTTTCTGGACCCGCTGACGGGCAAATCACGCACGTGGCCCACGCTGGACCGGACTACATACTCGTTTCCCAGATATTGGTTTATGGTCTTTGCCTTGGCAGGCGACTCAACGATAACCAGAGATTTACCCATAACACTCCATGCATCTACGCAACAAAAACGACCGAAGGAGGGCAAGACGAACCCGCCCCAACAGCCTGACACTCACCGTAATCGGATGTAACCACCAGCACAGGTTTTCACCAACCCTTTCATCTCCATCCTTATCAGCATGGCCGAAATTTTCGCCATCGTCAAACCAGAGTGTCTGGCAATCTGGTTAATCGGGGTAGGCGCAAAGTCTATAAAGCCAAGAATCTCGGCACACCACGCTGGGGAGATATTGGGCTCCTGTTCGGACTTTTCCTTAACTTCCAGCATGGAAAGTGACTCAAGTACCTGGGCTGGTGTCTCGACCAGACAGGCGCCATCCTGAATCAGTTGGTGAGGCCCCCGCGAGAGCGGAGCATTCACCGAGCCCGGCACCGCAAAGACCTCTCGGCCCTGATCCGCGGCAAATCCTGCCGTAATGAGACTGCCGCTTCCGAGGCCTGCCTCCACCACCACTGTTCCCAGGCTGAGACCACTGATTAATCGATTGCGTTGGGGAAAGTGATGCCGACGAACCCCTACCCCTGGAGGAAATTCGGAAAGCATCAAGCCAGTGTCAGTAATCTCGCGAGCCAGTTTCCGATGACATCGCGGGTAGACAGTATCCAGTCCGGTCGCGCAGACCGCGATGGTGGAACCACGAGTCCCCAGGGCTCCGCGATGGGCCGCGCTGTCGATGCCTAGTGCGAGCCCGCTAACGACAGTGGCCTCATGATTCCCAATAACACCAGCGAACCTGGAGGCGGTTTCGGAGCCCACGGGCGTAGGATTTCGGCTTCCCACCACCGCAATCGCCGGACGGGACAGAAATGATGCCTCGCCTTCACAGTAAAGTATCGCCGGAGGGTTTGCGATCTCCCGCAGGAGTCGGGGGAACAGCGGATCTGTCAATCCGATAACAGAGCGCGCGGGCATGGACAGCCAGTCGATGTCCCGCTGCAGACCAGAGCAATTCACGAAACTGTCAAGCGCTTGGCGTCGATAGGGGCGCTGATTTCCATGCCGCAATACGGAGAGATCTGCCTTCAGAGCATCGACCGGGTCTGGAAAAATTTCAAGTACTGCACGCTTGACCGACTCGGCCACTGCGGCCCGACCGATCTGCAACCACGCCAAACTTCTGTCATCCATGACCGACCCTCCCTGGTCGAGTCAGAGTGGTTTACCGAAGGTCCACGTCCGATGGCAATCCCTGCCAATTTAGAGGATCAAAGACCCGTGAACTCAAACGCCCGGACTGACCACCCGGTCGCCGACCCGCACCGCCCGCTCGGCGCTTCGCACCAGCGCATAACTCACTCGTTCAAACACACGGATTACCAGCAGCTCTCCGGAATGACCTTCGGGCAAACGAACCGGCTCTGCCGCCTTACCAATAAGTTCGCGGCGGCTGGGTACACGCTCGTCACAACGCAGCATCCGCACGTGGACCGCTTCTTTGACGTCCGTGATACGGCAGTTGTCTCCGGCGTGGGCCGGTGAAACCGTTTTACTTGTCAACAAAACCGTCTGCTCCGGATACCGCGTTGCGAGAAGATCCCCCGGGCGGATACCGTCGTCGCTGCCAACGGAGATGGCAACAAATGAATAACCACCGGCGCCGCTGGTGCTACCAAAGGTGCTGACTACATAGGTATCCGGCGACACCCGGGCTGGTGTCGGATAAAGATAGGATGTGCGCAAAGGGGTCTCGTGCGCGACCAGGTGATCACCAGGAATCGCCTCTTCGGTACTACTGACCATGGTCAGGGTCGCGACCGTGCCTGGCATGTCGAGCCGGGCAACCCCCACCACACGAGCCGCGGTCGCAAGATGCTCCCCGCTAACTGGGTGCACCAGCGCATCACCTTGACGGAATACGGTATAAAGGCCGCTGCTCGACAGCGGAAGATTCTGAGCCAAGAGGCGACTAAACTGCCCCAAAAGGACATTGCCTTCGGGGCCTGAGATCACGCGGCCAAGTGCCTCGGTCTCCATCTCATCCATCAGCATCGCGTCATCCAGAAACGGCATCAGGACGCCCGGCGAAAGCGCTAGTACAGGCGTAATGTGTGGCGTTTCACGTACTGAGGGCGACAGCCTCCAGATTAGCGAGACTGCAACAGCGCACGGCGATCGAGAAAGGCCTTCACTCCCACCCCAATTAGCAGGCTGGTTGATGACATGGCGCAGACCATGTATGCGGCTCCGGGAATTGGACTGGCCGCGACCCAGGTCAACCTGACCAAACGTATCGTTGTGATCGATACGTCCGAACATCAGGATCAACTGCAGGTTTTCATCAATCCTGTTATCACGGGCATGGGCGAGCAAATCGAAACAGAAGAAGGCTGTCTTTCGGTTCCCGGTGTAGTCGTGCCTGTAAAACGGCATTCGGAGGTGCAAGTTTCAGCGCTTGGCAAAGACGGCAAACCGTTCGAGTTACACGCAACCGGCCTGCTCGCCGTCTGCATCCAGCATGAAGTCGACCATCTGGATGGAAAAGTGTTTGTGGATTACCTCTCCCAACTTAAACGTGACCGTATCCGCAAACAGTTGCTGCGTGAGGAGCGCAGTTCGGGCAAGACTCCCAGCCAGCGTAAAGAGCTCCTGCCCGCGATCTAGCCCAGTGACCATACGTGCAGTCTTTGCCGGCACTCCGGACTTCGCGGTACCGTCTCTGGAAGCCTTGCTGAATTCAGAGACTGAGGTAACCGCTGTCTACTGCCAACCAGACCGGCCAGCCGGTCGCGGACAAAAACTACGTCCCTGTGCCGTCAAGTCCAGGGCGATCCAGGATAATCTCAATATCCGGCAACCGGCGAACCTGAAGAACGAATCATCCTATCTTCGAGACCAGAAAGTTGATCTCGTGGTAGTGGTGGCATACGGCATGCTGTTGCCCCAGGCCATGCTGGAAGCGCCGACAGTCGGATGCGTCAACGTCCACGCTTCCCTGTTACCGCGCTGGCGAGGCGCTGCACCCATTCAGCGAGCCATCGAAGCCGGTGACGCCAAAACCGGTGTGACACTGATGAGAATGGACGTCGGTCTTGATACCGGCCCTATCATCGAAGCCCGTCGGATTCCCATCCTTAAATCAGAGAACAGTCAGTCTCTGCATGACCGACTCGCCATCCTCGGCGCACAGATGGTTTCTGGGCTTCTTGCGAGGCTTTCCTCGGGTGTCATCGTTTCAGAGCCGCAACCAAAAACCGGAGCGACCTATGCCCGAGCGCTAACACGTGATGAGGCCTGGCTTGACTGGCGGCGGCCGGCAGAAGAACTGGTACGACAGATCTGCGCGTTCAATCCTTGGCCGCTGGCGCGATCACATCTCGACGGTGTCGACTACCGAATTCATCAGGCTACGCTTGGCCCCATGGCGTTATCCGCGATTCCTGGAACCATTACCCAGGCGCAGGGTCCATGCCTTCGAGTTCAAACAGGATCAGGCACAGTCGATGTTTTGAAATTGCAACGCCCGGGGGGCAAAGTATTGGACACCAAGACCTTTCTCAACGGCCATGCCATTACCCCTGGCTCGGTATTTACGCTGTCAAAGGATCTTCATGCCAACAGCTGAGGTCTGTGCCGCAGCCGCCCGGATCGTCCATGACGTCACCGAGAACGGTCGTTCACTCGAGGCAGCAACAACCGCTCACCTGCCCAACGGTGATGCCCACCGAATAAGCGAAATACGGGAGATCGCCTGGGGAGCAGTTCGGTGGTGGTTTCGATACGATAAGGTGTTGTCGTCTAAGCTCCACCGTCCGCTTCGGCGGCGCGATCGCATACTACAGTCCCTCCTCATCTGCGGCCTGTATCAACTTGATCACCTGAGAGAACCAGACTACGCAGTCACCTCCGGGACCGTAGATGCAGCAGTTCTTCTGGGCGCGCCCAGAGCCAAAGGCCTCATCAACGCGGTATTGCGTGCCCGACTTCGGGATGGTGAATCCGAATCGAATGATGAAAAAACTGGCCTGGCGACGCCAGACTGGCTGTTCGAGCTCATCCGCGAAACCTGGCCTCACAACTGGCGCGATATTCTGGCCGCCTTCAACCACAAACCGCCGATGACCTTACGGGTTAACCCGCTAAAGCAGTCCCGGGATGACTACCTGCAAGTGCTGCAAGATCGCGGTATTAAGGCAAGTGCCTGTAACACAAGCCCTTGGGGTGTGACACTCGAAACACCCGTCAATGTTGATGAACTGGTCGGATTTAGAGACGGCACTGTCTCCGTACAGGACGCAGCGGCCCAGATAACGCCGCTGGTCTGCGCACCCCCAGACCGGGCACGCGTGCTTGATGCCTGCGCTGCACCCGGCGGAAAAACCACCCATCTACTGGAGCACTTCCAGCACTTGGGATCACTGGTCGCTCTTGATCTGCCGGATCGCTGCGGCACTATTAAGGACAACCTGTCGCGACTTGGACTTAACGCGAAGGTGCTTGGAGCCGACCTGTTGGACGTCGATACCTGGTGGGACGGCATCCCCTTCGACCTCATTTTGCTGGATGCGCCTTGCAGCGGTACCGGGGTTATCCGGCGTCATCCGGACATCCGCCATCACCGTCGGCCCGCTGATATCGCACACTATGCGGAACAGCAAAAACGGATGTTGCACCAATTATGGAAACTGCTCGCCCCCAAGGGTGAAATGGTATACGTAACCTGCTCAATCCTGATGCAGGAGAACGACGAACCCGTTCGTGAACTTTGTGCAAAATGTGATGATGCCCAACTACGCCATTACACTTTGCCCGGCGCCGTAAGAACCGACTGTGGTGCCCAGTTTCTTCCAAATCCAGTCCAGGATGGCCTCTATTACGCATCCCTCAGGAAAGTCTGAGGCCCTTCGCGCAAGCGCTTATAATTTGCTCCGTCGACCCCAGTCTCATGCACGTTTCTCTTAATAGTCTTCCACCTCGGATGAACCGCTTCTGGATAGCTGTGTTCAGTGTCGGTGTGCTGTGGCTTCCTGCCCTGCCGGCCATGGCAGATTTTACGGTGAGTAAAGGAAAGTCGGTACTGATCGGCAACAGCATAAAGACCTCGGCCCATCTTGATCTCAATATCAACGGTGAACCCGCAGTCGCACTGTCCAAAGGTATCTCGTTAACGCTGTTGGTCAAATCTCACCTCTATCGAGCCAGTCTGGTCTCCTGGCACTTTAAGATCGGCGAATGGGAAGACCGGCTTCTGCTCAAGCATCACAGTCTGTCAAACCGATACACACTAACGAACCCGGATAACAGTATTACTGAAGACTTCGCGACACTGACAGAGACCCTGGACTTCCTGAAGCGATACACCAAGACTGTTGTTCTACCAGGCGGTGTCAACCCGAACGATGCCCTGCAGATGCGCCTGCAGGTCTCACTGAGTCGGGGTGATCTGCCGGGGCCATTAAAGTTGGTCGCCCTATTTTTGAAAGATTGGCAACTCGGTAGCGACTGGGAGCGCTGGAAGGTTACGATTCCGTGAGAAACTCCCAGGGGTTTGCCCTGACGCTGATCCTGTCTCTGGCGCTCCTGGGAGCTTCCATCCTCCTCAGCCAGAGCGCCCAGGACGGCGATCTTTTCGGCGACTACTACACCGCGCTCATTGTCCTCAATGCGGTCGGGATCTCCATTCTCGCGCTGCTCACATTCTTTCAGGTTCGAAAACTGGTCAGTGCATTCCGCGCCAGAGCGCTGGGCTCTCGACTGACCCTGCGTTTCATCGCGACCTTTGCCATTCTGGCGCTGGTTCCACTTGCGATGGTCTATTACTTCTCAGTCCAGTTTCTTAGTCGAAGTATTGATTCTTGGTTTGATGTACGGATTGAAAAGGCGCTGGACGACGCACTGCTTCTCGGTCGCAGTACGCTGGAAGCCACAAAACTCGAAGTCATCCGAAAGGCACGTACCGCCGCACGGCGTATCGAAATCACCACCTCTTCAGTACAACTTTATAATCTCCTTGACAAGATCCGAGCCAGCGGTGCATTTGACGAAATGAGCCTGCATTCAAGTACCGGCCGGATTCTCGCTTCGAGCAGTAACTTGTCGATCTCTTTGGTCCCGGATGCCCCAGGGGAAGACGTGCTGGGCAAGGTGCGGCGAGACGGAGTCTACGCTGAATTCGAACCAACTGATGATGCAGGTCTCCGACTTCGGGTTGCGGTACCTGTATCAGGTCTCAGCGTGAGCTCCCCCTCGCGCGTTCTTCAAATCCTGTATCCGCTCCCCTTGCGTTACTCACGTCTGGGTGAAAGCGTGGAATCCGCCTCCTCAGAGTACGACCGACTGAAATATTTGCGTGGTCCGTTGACGTTGAGTTTCGTCTTGAGTCTGACACTAATCAGCCTGATGACACTGTTGATGGCGCTGTGGGCGTCGATTTATCTGGCCCAGCGAATGCTGGCACCGTTGCGGGACCTCGCCGAAGGCACACGGGCGGTGTCCCGCGGAGACTATGACAAGATATTACCGGTAAACAGTGGTGATGAACTGGGGGTTCTGGTTAATTCATTCAATCGGATGACCCGTGAGATCGGCTCGGCACAGCAGACCGCGCTCGAAAGTCAGCGTTGGGCCGAGTCAGAGCACGCCTATCTCAATACCGTGTTGACCCACCTGTCAGCCGGGGTACTCTCGTTTGACGGTACGCAGCATCTTAAAACCTACAACGCGGCCGCTACCAGAATTCTCGGCGCCGATCTCAAGGGGTGCATCGGCAGCCCAATAGAGAGTCTGGCGCGGGTCTTGCCGGGTGCAACGGCGCTGATAGAGGCGATTGACCTGGGAATGAAAGAACAGATTTCCGGATGGCAAAAAGAGATCCGCATCAGCGGTGGCGAAGGCCGACATGTCCTGATCTGCAGCGGTACACGCGTCGATAGTGATGACATGAATGCGGGACACGTTGCGGTCTTCGAGGATGCGACGGAACTGCTCAACGCCCAACGCGACGCAGCGTGGGGTGAGGTCGCTCGAAGGCTCGCCCATGAAATCAAGAACCCCCTGACCCCGATCCAGCTATCCGCTGAGCGTATTCGCAACAAGTATCTGTCTGCACTTGATCCCGAGCAACGTGAAACGCTGGACCGCTCTACACGAACCATCGTGCAGCAGGTCGAAGCCATGAAAACCATGGTAAATGCGTTCTCGGAGTACGCACGGCCGGCTCCGCTACAGCGGGTGTCAACGGACCTCAATCAGCTAATTAATGACACCGTTGAGCTGTTTCGCTCAGGACCAAATGCGATCGACCTACAAATAGAGCCTGACACCAGCCTCGGGCGCATTCAAATCGATCCCAACAGCTTTAGTCAGGTTCTGAATAATCTGGTCATCAATGCCCAGGATGCATTGGCTGGCCGTGAGGGAACGGCAGTCATCCGCACGAATCAAGATAGTAAAACCGGTGGCGTCACCGTGACCGTGCAGGACAACGGGCCGGGATTTGATCCGCACAGTATTGATCGTATCTTTGAGCCGTATGTCAGTTCGAAAGAAAAAGGCACCGGCCTCGGACTCGCGATCTGCCGGCGTATCATTGAGGAGCATGGCGGCACCATCCGCGCCAACAACCCGCAGCAAGGGGGCGCGGCCGTTATAATTTCACTTCCGTTGCGCCGACACTAACCGGCTCCGCTTAACACCTTTTGGTACCATGACCGCCTATTCAATTCTGGTTGTCGACGACGAGCCGGATATTCGACAAGTTGTCAGCGACATTCTCCAAGACGAGGGATACCATGTTTCTGTTGCAGCAGATGCGGCTGAGGCGCGTACCCGCTATGTTGAAGATGCGCCCGACCTGGTGCTGTTGGATATCTGGATGCCAGATACCGATGGCATCGCACTGCTGCGCGAGTGGCGTGAAGATCAGACCGGCAGCCATTCTCCAGTCATCATGATCTCAGGGCATGGCACGGTGGAAACAGCGGTCGAGGCCATTCGGATTGGCGCCTACGATTTTCTTGAAAAACCCCTCTCTACTGCCAAACTTCTGATTACCGTGGAACGGGCGCTTGAGGCTGTTGCTCTGCAAAAGGAAAACCTCACCCTCAAGACGCAGTTATCACCGGCTGGGGGTTTCATTGGTCACAGCGAGGCACTGGAAGACCTCAGACACCTCATCAACCGGATCGCCGTCACCGACCAGGCCGTTATGATCCGTGGCGAAGCTGGTTGTGGCAAAGGCGTAGCGGTCCGATCCCTGCATCAAGCCAGCGGCTCCGCATCGGGTCCTTTTATCGAAGTTAATCTTGGGGCGCTACCATCAGAGAATATCGCGCTCGAACTTTTTGGGAGCGAGCGCGACGGTATCGCCACCGCCGGCAGGTTCGAGCTGGCGAGTGGCGGCACCCTGGTACTGGATGAAGTCGGTGACCTGGATCTGGATACCCAAACCAAGTTACTGGGCGTGCTTGAGGCTGGCCGATTCTTCCGCCTCGGCGGCACAACACCGCTTGAACCGGCATTTCGCATCCTCGCCACCTCCAATCAGGACCTGGAGCAGAAGCTCTCTGAAAGAGTCTTTCGCGAAGATCTCTTTTACCGACTGAGCGCTGTTACGGTTCAGGTGCCACCCCTTCGGGCCCACCGCGAAGATATACCTGATCTAATTAATCACTACGTCCAACTCCTCACTGACAGTCAGCATTTACCCTTTCGTCGTTTTTCCACCTCGTCGGTGAATTATCTTCGCAACCGCCCGTGGCCGGGCAACGTTCGTGAACTGACCAACTTTATTCACCGGATTCTGTTAACGACAACGTCGGAAGTGATCGAAGCAGAAGAAACGCGGGAGGTCATGGGCCAAAGTGCTGCGCCTCTCGACGCCGTGGAAGAGAAAAACGCTTGGAGAGATTTCGGTCAGCCCTTAAGATCCGCACGGGAACACTTTGAACGGGATTACCTGGAATTCCATCTGCTCCAGACCCGGGGCAATATCAGCGAACTCTCCAGACGCACGGAACTTGAGCGCACCCATCTGTATCGTAAACTGAAGGGGCTTGGGCTCAACCCCAAGGACGAAAAGTACCGACAGTGAACCGCCCGAACTAAAGGACCCGCGAACATGAAAATCATCATTCTCGGAGCCGGACAGGTTGGCACGTCGATGGGTGAGATCCTCTCGCGTGAAGACAACGACGTCACGCTGGTCGATATCGATTCCGAAAAACTCGCTGGACTACAGGATCGGCTCGATATCCGAACGGTGGCGGGCGCCGCTTCTTACCCGAGCGTGCTTGAGCGTGCAGGTGTTGATGATGCCGACCTGATTCTCGCGGTTACGGACCAGGACGAGGTCAACATGGCGTCCTGCCAAATTGCTCACTCACTTTTCAATACCCCCAAAAAAATTGCCCGGATACGATCGGCAGAGTACCTCTCGCACCCGGGCATCTTCACGGACGATGCTATCCCGATCGATGTCATCATCAGTCCGGAACATATCGTCACCCAGCACATTCTCCACCTGATTGATTACCCCGGGGCCCTTCAAGTGGTTAGTTTTGCCGATGATCGGATACGTCTGGTCGGTGTGCGTGCTAACGCAGACAGTCCATTGATCGGCCGGGCCTTGAAAGCGCTTCGAGAGGATCTGCCGAATATCGATAGCCGAGTTGCCGCTATTTATCGACAGGATCGCGCCATTGTTCCGGATGGCGACACAGTCATAGAGGCGGGTGATGAGGTGTTTTTCCTCGCCGCCCGCGAAGATATCCAGGCAGTCATGAGCGAACTTTGCGCGGTGGGAAAACCTGGCCGGCGAATCATGCTCACGGGAGCCGGGAATATTGGGTTACGGCTTGCCGAGTCTCTCGAGCAAGCACACTGTCATGTAAAACTGGTTGAGCGCGATATGGCCCGTGCGAAAACCGTCGCCGACCAACTGGAGCACACTGTCGTACTCCATGGCGATGCGGCCGATGAAGAACTGATGCAGCAGGAAAATATCGATAACGTCGATGTCTTCTGCTCCCTCACCAACGACGATGAGGCCAATATCCTGTCTGCCATGCTGGCCAAACGCCTCGGCGCCCATCGCACGATGGCACTGGTTAACCGTTCGGCCTATGTCGATCTGATGTCCAACACTCTGGTAGATGTCGCCATTTCACCAAAGGTTGCCACGGTCGGTACCCTGCTGACTCACGTACGCCGCGGCGATATGGTTGCGGTACATTCGCTGCGTCGGGGAGCAGCAGAAGCCATCGAACTTATTGCACACGGAGACGCCAACAGCTCAAAGGTAGTCGGTAAGGCAGTACAGGATATTGGACTGCCGGATGGCACCAGTCTTGGTGCGATTCTCCGAGGAGAAGAAGTGGTAATCGCACATGGCGAAACGGTGATCGAACCAGAGGATCATGTCATTCTGTTCGTAGTAGACAAGGGCCGCATCCGTGAGGTTGAGCAGCTCTTTCAGGTCGCTGTCACTTTCGTATAAGGAACCATTACGACCATGCAGTCCTTGGGAGTTCTTCGCGTTCTTGGCGTGCTGCTGGTCATGTTCAGCACCACACTGCTGCCGCCCGTGCTTATTGCCCTGATCGGTAATGACGGCGGGCTACGGCCCTTCCTTGTTGCCTACATCACTACCCTGCTCGCGGGTGGCGCACTCTGGCTGCCCTTGCGGCGACAGCAACGGGAACTGCGAGTCCGCGACGGCTTTCTGATTGTTGTGTTGTTCTGGACCGTGCTGGCTATTTTTGGCGCCTTCCCGCTACTGCTGTCAGTCGACCTCGACATCAGCATGACCGATGCCTTGTTTGAGTCCATGTCTGGCCTGACAACAACCGGGGCAACCGTACTCACGGGTCTCGACACGCTACCGCCGTCCATTCTTTACTACCGCCAGCAACTTCAGTGGCTGGGCGGCATGGGTATCATTGTCCTCGCGGTAGCCGTCATGCCAATGCTCGGCATTGGAGGCATGCAGCTCTACCGTGCTGAGACGCCGGGCCCGATGAAGGACGCGAAGTTGACGCCGCGAATTACCGAAACGGCCAAGGCGCTCTGGTACATCTATCTGGGCCTGACCGTCAGTTGCGCGGTCGCCTACTGGGCCGCCGGAATGACTTTTTTCGATGCCGTCGCCCACGCTTTTTCGACCGTCGCTATCGGCGGATTTTCAACTCACGACAGCAGTCTCGGATTTTTTGACAGTCCCGCCGTTGCAATCATCGCCATCTGCTTCATGCTGATCTCTGCAGTGAATTTTGCGTTGCACTTTACGGTCGTTCGAGGGCGCTCTCCGAGAGCCTACCTGAGAGACCCCGAGGTACGCGCTTTTGTTGGCTTTGTGTCGGTGGTGATTCTGGTCACCCTTGCCACGCTGTTCCTGTGGGATGTGTATACCGACACCGGCGAAACCCTAATTCAAGGGATCTTTCAAGTGGTCTCGATAGGGACAACAACGGGATTTACTACGAGCGGCTTCCACTGGTGGCCTTCATTTCTCCCTGTGATGCTAATCATGATGAGTGCCGTCGGCGGCTGTGCCGGATCCACCGCGGGCGGCATGAAAGTGATCCGGCTGGTGCTCCTTTACAAACAAGGTCGGCGCGAGATCAACCAACTCATTCATCCCAACGCCATCTTTACCGTAAAGCTCGGCAACAAACCGGTTCCCGATCACGTTATCAATGCCGTCTGGGGATTTTTTGCCCTCTATATCCTGAGTTACGTGGGGTTATCTATCGCGATGAGTGCCACAGGCGCGGATCTCGTCACCGCATTCTCGGCAGTCACGGCCTGCTTGAATAATCTCGGCCCGGGCCTTGGCGGCGTTGCAAAAAACTACGCTGGTCTTGAACCCCAGGCCAAGTGGATTCTCACAGCCACTATGTTGCTCGGCAGACTGGAAATCTTCACACTGCTGGTGTTGTTCAGCCCGGCTTTCTGGCGCAGTTAAGCCGTACCACACGTCTCACTGCTCCAGCACACTCCGAACTGCTGTGCAGACTTCGTCAACCGTGATCTTGTCAATACACGCCCGAGGACATCGGCGCCTGCGGTAACACCGTTGGCAGTCAACAGCAGCGCGCACCATCTTGGCCGTATCGTTTCTCGGTCCCACCAGAAACTCATTGGTCGGCCCAAAGAGTGAAACCAGTGGCCGATCAAACGCCGAGGCAACATGCATCGGCAAACTATCGCCTGTTACCACAACCTTTGATCGCGCTGCCAGCGCAAAGAACTCCAGCAAAGAGAGGCGCCCAGCCAGATTTACCGCGGGCACGGAGGGAATTTCTGCGATGGCCTCTTCGATTTGAGGGTGATCGGTGGAGCTGCCGGTAAACACAACCTGGAACTCCTCTGCCAGCTGCTCAGCCAGAACAAAAAATTTGGATATCGGCCAGTTTTTTGTCGGCCATCGGGTGAAGGGGCACAAGAGCGCAATCGGTCTTTCTAGGTCAGTTAATTTCTTGAGGGCGCTGGAGACGGTTTCGGCCGCGTGACGGTCGACGCTCAGTATCGGTACAGATTGACACGACTTGATCCCGGCCAACTCCAGCACCCCGTTCATTTCATCTATTGCATGCGCCATCGGCTGGTGGAAACGCTCCACAAACCACCACCGGCCCTTGACATAGCGCCGAGCCGTGCGCGCGGCCCAAAGAAAGATAACGGTCTTCCAGCTACCCTGTAGATCAATTGCCAGATCAAAATAGGGTCCGCGCACCGCCGAAAACGTCCTGGCAAAGTGACCCAAGGTCCACAACGGCCGTCGCCACCAATCCGATTTCACACGGTACCGGTCGAACGTCAGCAAGTGATCAATGTCCGGATTGTTGCGCAGGATGTCACTTGCAGTCGTTGAGGTCAGGACCGTAATCAGCGCGTCAGGATGGGCCATCCTGACAGATCGTATCGGCGCGGTCGCATGCACCACATCCCCAAGTGAGGTCTGCTTGATCAGCAGAATATTCATGATTCGTCGGGCGCAAGCCCCGCTACTGTAAACAACGATCGCGCTCGCTTAGGTTGCATAGGGTGATGCCTCGCCTTTGGGCCTTGTGCGAAACCACTTGAGGGTCCAAAGGTACTGTTCCGGGGCTGTGCGGATGGATGCCTCAAAGGCGGCGTTCACGGTAGTCGCATCCACCTGCAGATCACCACTTGGAAACCCCGGCAATGACTTCCCGATCTTCACGTGATATCGACCGTGGTCATCAAGTTCACAAAATACGGGAATCACCTTGGCGCCCGTCATCCGGGCAATTCGCCCCACCACAGGCAAAGTGGCCGTTGAGATGCCGAAAAACGGGGCAAACACACTGGGCGCATCGCCGAGATCCTCATCAGGCATTAGGTAGCCAACGTGGCCTGCCCGTATTGCCTTAACCAGCGGCCGCAATCCCTGATCCCGGGTAAAAATTCTTGCGCCAAAGCGGGTTCGACCCCGCCAGAGCCAGCGGTGCAGCAAGGGATTTGACGGTGTCTTCATCATTGATGTCCCGGGTGCCAGTTGCGCCAGCGCAGCACCAGTCATATCAATACCAAGGACATGCGGAATAACCAGGAGCACCTTCTCCCCCGAGTGCCGTAGGGCTTCAAGCTCATCTTCACCACTCACCGTGCACAACCGATCTATCCGACTTCGTGATGCCCACCAGACCAGTCCCATATCGACAATGGCCTGTCCATATCGCGTCAAATGAAGACGAAGTAGTTCCTCCCTCCCCGCCTCCGTCAGTTCCGGAAAACACCACTGGAGATTGACGCGGGCGATATCAACACGTTTTTGATTGATGCGGAAAAACAAGCGTCCGATCTGGCGCCCCAAGGCCAACGCCCATGTGCGAGGAAGTAAGGTGCACGAGGCGATAATCCCAGCGAGCACCCAAGTTCCCCAATGACGTGGGGCAAAAAAAGACCACTTAAGTGGAGGGGACTGTAAAGATCTATTGTTCAAAAGATTGGACAGTCGCCAGCGTAAACGCCAGTACCTGATACCAAAGCGGTATCAGCCCTGCGTTCGACCCTTGCGACTGGCAATTCTCAATCGGAGTGCATTCAGCTTGATGAAGCCTTCGGCATCAGCCTGATCGTAGGCACCATGGTCATCCTCAAACGTCACCACGCTCTCGTCAAACAATGAATCCGTTGATGATGACCGACCCGTAATCATCACGCTGCCCTTAAACAACTGCAGGCGGACAACGCCGTTCACAGCCTGTTGGGAATCATCAATCATCCGCTGGAGGATCTGCCGTTCCGGTGCGAACCAGTAGCCGTTATAGATGAGGGAAGCATAGCGGGGCATCAGTTCGTCCTTGAGGTGTGCGACTTCGCGGTCGAGCGTTATCGACTCAATGGCTCGATGCGCTTTCAGCAAGATAGTACCTCCCGGTGTCTCGTAGCAACCGCGGTTTTTCATACCCACATAACGATTCTCCACGAGGTCGATTCGCCCAATACCGTGATCTGCACCCAGACGATTCAGGCCCTCCAACATCTGCGCAGGACTCAGACGCTTGCCGTCGATGGCGACCGGATCACCGCCCGCAAAAGTCAGCTCAATGGATTCAGGCACATCTGGAGCTTCTCGAGGTGACGTGGTCCACCGCCACATCGACTCATCGGGTGCCACCCAAGGATCTTCTAGCTCTCCCCCTTCATAGGAGATGTGCAGCATATTCGCATCCATAGAGTAGTCTGCGCCGCCATCCTTACGCGTCTCCACCGGGATTCCGTGCTCTTTGGCATAAGCAACCAGTCTTTCCCTCGAGTTAAGGTCCCACTCACGCCACGGCGCAATAATATGGATGTGCGGATTGAGGGCATAGGCATTCAGCTCGAAACGAACCTGGTCGTTGCCCTTTCCTGTGGCGCCGTGAGAAATCGCGTCGGCACCTGTCTCCTCGGCAATCCGGACCAGATGTCGCGCTATCAGCGGGCGTGCGATTGACGTCCCCAGAAGATATTCACCCTCATATAAGGTATTCGCGCGAAACATTGGAAACACGTAGTCGCGGACGAATTCCTCGCGAAGATCTTCAATAAAGATTTCCTTGACGCCCAGCGTCTTCGCCTTTTCACGGGCCGGTTCAACCTCTTCTCCCTGACCGATATCAGCGGTAAAAGTAACCACCTCGCAACCGTACTGATCCTGAAGCCACTTCAGGATGATCGAGGTATCCAGGCCCCCAGAATAGGCAAGTACCGCCTTTTTAATTGTCTTCACGATATGTTCCGATAACTGGCGAGGGGTGGGTGACAGGCCCAAAAAAAGCCTGTCGAAGCAACTAGATTATATCAGTGACTTATCGAGGCTCGGTTGCCTGAGAGGCCCGACAGCGGTAAACTTCATTCTCTAGCGCCCTTTACCGGGCGTTTTGTTTTTTGGTGAGCCTTCTGGCTTAGGCGGCCGATGCAATGACACGTCACTTCCTGACACTCAAAGATCTTTCTCAGTCAGAGCTTGTCGCACTCATCCACCGCGCTATCGCGTTGAAAAAGGATCCGACGGGGTCGCAAACCGCGGATCTTATGCGCTTGCGCACCATGGTGCTGATCTTCGAAAAGTCTTCGACCCGGACGCGGATTTCCTTCGAAGTCGCGTGCGCCCATCTGGGGGGCTCATCGGTATTCTTGTCGCCGGGCGATAGTCAGATGAGTCGTGGTGAATCGGTCAGCGATACCGCGCGCATTGTCTCAAGCATGGCAGATCTCATTGTGATGCGTACGGGTGAACACAGCCGCGTTCGCGCCATGGCAGAACACTCCGCTGTTCCGGTGATCAATGCCCTGTCTCAGGATTTCCATCCCTGCCAACTACTGGCCGACCTGCAGACATTTTTTGAACATCGAGGCAATATCCAGGGCGCCTGCGTTGCCTTCGTCGGAGATGGCAGCAGCAATGTGTGCCAGTCCTGGGTCGATGCGGCAGCCATGATGGGCTTTGAGCTGCGCGTGGGCGCGCCTGAAGGGTATCACCCCCATCTGGATCTTATTGCGGCGGCTGGTAAGCACTGTAGTATCACCACCAGTCCGCGGGAGGCAGTCGCCGACGCTGATCTTGTGATTACCGACACGTGGGCAGGCATGGGCCAAGAAGAAGAAAAGACACAAAGGCTGGCCGCGCTGTCTGACTTCCAAGTCAATGAGGCTCTGATGGCCGCGGCCTCTCAAGAGGCTCTGTTCATGCACTGCCTTCCCGCTTACCGGGGCCAGGAAGTCAGTGCTGGGGTTCTCGAAGGCCCCCAGAGTGTGATCTGGGATGAGGCTGAGAACCGTTTACACGCCCAAAAAGCGCTTATCGAGCTGCTGATGGGTTGAATGGATTCCGGTCGTTATACCGTTGCGGCAAGGCGCATCTGATCCATCGCGCGTTTTTCAATCTGCCGTATCCGCTCCGCAGAAACCCCATACTTTTCGGCCAGATTTCCTAGGGTCTGCTTCTTGCCCTCTTCCATCAGCCAGCGAGCCTGAATAATCTCCCTGCTCCGATCATCCAGACAGGACAGCGCTTTAGCCAATTGGGCTTGCCGATAACGCGCCTCGTCTGCCTCCGAAGCCAATCGCCCGGGATCGAGTGATGAATCTCCGAGGGCTTCGGCAGGTGCGAGGGAGCGGGGGGTGTCATCATCCTCAGCCTCCGGGTCAAAGGCGAGATCAGAGCCGTTCATCCGGACTTCCATCTCCCGGACCGTTTCCGGCTTGACATCTAGCGCGGCCGCCATTGTCTGCACTTCAGCTTCTTTCATCACGCCCAGGCGCGCCCGGTTTTTCCGTAAGTTAAAAAACAACTTCCGCTGTGCCTTGGTGGTCGCTACCTTGACCATCTTCCAGTTGCGTACGACGTAATCGTAAATCTCAGCCTTGATCCAGTGGACCGCAAAGGACACTAGCCGCACGTCTCTTTCGTGATCAAAACGCTTGACAGCTTTCATTAGTCCGACGCTGCCTTCCTGGATTAGGTCCGCAAGCGGTAAGCCATAGCCGGTAAAACCCCTGGCAATGGATACCACATAGCGCAGGTGTGAAAACACCAGTTGCCGAGCAGCATCAAGATCATCATCGGTGTGATAACGCCGGGCAAGCGCCTTCTCTTCTTCCGCGCTCAGGATTGGGGCTGAATTGATCTCGTTGAGATACTGGGTCAAACCCTGGCTCGGGCCAAGATCTGTCACTACGGACAATGATTCACTCATGCACTTCTCGTAATTCCTTAAAGTCTGAGTATTTTAGCACTCTATTACACTGAGTGCTAATAATAAAATATTACAAAAATATTCCATGAATGTATATTTTTCAACAGTTTATATTACTTTCATGACAGAATATTTAGGATAAATTCACGTTTGGCGCACAGAAGTCACTCAGTACTTTCTACCCCTACCAGGGCTCTTGCGAAATCCACCGACTCAAAGGGACGAAGGTCGTTGATACCCTCTCCCACTCCAATAAATGGAATGGAGACCGGAAACTGTTTGGCGAGAGCGACGACCACACCACCACGGGCGGTGCCATCCAACTTGGTGACACAGATTCCCGTCAGACCAACCTCTTTCTCAAAAGCCGCGGCCTGTGATAGTGCGTTCTGCCCGGTCCCGCCATCGACCACAAGAATTGTCTCATGTGGCGCTCCGGGATCCGCCTTTGCAAGCACTCGACGAATCTTGCCAAGTTGCGTCATCAGGTCAGCGTTCACGTGCTGTCGTCCTGCAGAATCGATAATGAGCACGTCAACCCCTCGACTCCTAGCCGTGGCAAAAGCGTCATGCGCGACTGCTGCTGCGTCTGCCCCATGAGTCTGCGCGATCACCGGGATTCCCAGCCGGTCGCCCCACGACTGCAACTGCTCAATGGCAGCAGCCCGAAACGTATCGCAGGCACCCAACAACACCGAGTGACCGCCGGCCTTAAAATTCGCAGCCAGCTTGGCCGTCGTAGTAGTCTTGCCAACACCATTGACACCCACCATCAATATCACCAGCGGTTTGGGAGAGTCACTCCCCAGCACCAGTTCGCGTTCCGCCCCTCTCAGTATTAACGAAAGTTGGTCGATCAGCGCCTTTTTCAAGGCCTCAGGCGATTCAATTTGAGTTGTTCGAACCTGCCCCCGAAGTGTCGAGACTACTTCGGCACTTGCTTCCACACCAAGATCTGCCATGATGAGTTGGTCCTCCAATTCATCGTAGACGGCATCATTAAAGTGCACATGATTACCGCTAAAGAGGCTGGCCAGGCCATCAGACAGTGCCGTGCGGGTTCTTTTCAGGCGCGCAAAAAGACCGGAAGATTTTGGATGGGAAGCCATGGATATCGCGTGATCAGAGCAAGAATTCAGAAACAAAACCATTCTTATTAACTTCTATCTATCCTATCATTCCCTGTCAACGAAGCGTCTGGAGGGATCATTCGATTGAGTTCTTCTCATACCGTACAGCGCGGCCGTTTACGCATCATCGGAGGGGAGTGGAAAAAGCGTCTAATCCGCTTCAACGGCGGAGCAGACCTCAGACCCACTCCGGACAGCGTGCGCGAAACGCTTTTTAACTGGCTGTCTCCCGTTATCTTTAACGCTGAGTGCCTGGATCTTTTTGCCGGAAGTGGCGCACTGGGATTCGAGGCGGCATCACGAGGCGCGCGAGCAGTCACTCTAGTGGATATGCACAAAACCTGCTGCACCCAACTCAAAGAAACCACGTCCCTCCTGAGCGCAAGACAGGTCATCACGCATTGCGCGGAATCCCTTGAATGGATAACTTCATGCGCCCAGCAGTTCGATATCGTTTTTGTGGACCCGCCCTTCGGGACCGGACTGGCTGAACGTAGCCTTCGAAGACTGAGTCGCTATGGGTTGCTCAAGCCCCAGGCACGGATCTATGTCGAATGCTCAGCCGACGAAGTACCGGCCATTCCGGCGGATTGGACACTGCTACGAAAAAAGCAGGCGGGCCAGGTCTCCTACCGCCTCTATACGAACACCACCGGCGATACAGTAGATCTTGGTAACATGGCCTGATCAGCCAGACTGAACGCCCATGCGCGCAACCCGTTCCTCATCGAAGGAGTTTTCTTTACTGAAGACCCGTTGCACCATCGGCTCAAAGAAGGACAAAGGCTCGCTGTCGTAATCAGGATCGAAGCAGTTCTGATCGTATTCCTCGCAAAACCGAACGGCATCCTCATACCAGGGGTGATCGAGAAAACGCTCACGGGCGTTGCGATCCCCGCCAAGATGGTGGGCGTAGTAGTACATCTGAAAAAGGCCGTGGTGCTTAACGATCCAGTATGTTTTCTCGGAAACAAACGGCCGTAGGATCGACGCTGCCATCTCGCTATGTGACCGTGGTGCGAGCAGGTCACCAATGTCATGCAGCAGTGCGGCAACGACAATTTCCTCCGACTCTTCCGCGCGATGCGCCCGGGTTGCGGACTGCAACGAATGCTCCAGTCGACTGACCGGATAGCCAGAAAACGATTCACTCAGTGAACTCAGACCCTCCAGCAGCCTAGCCGGCAGGCCGTCCATAAATTCACCTTCTTGTTCGTCCAGAAGCTGATAATCCGCTTTAGTTCCGTCCGCCATTCGAGTAAAACTGACAACGTCCATTACTTACCCCCCCATTATCTGTCATGTTCTTACGATAAATTATGGATCACCTACGCCTTGATTGGTAGTATCACAATCGGAAAGTAGCCGGTTAAGAGGGTCAGCGAACATATGAGTACCAAAGCGATTTATCCGGGGACTTTTGACCCCATCACCCGCGGTCACATCGATCTTGCTGAGCGGGCCAGTCAGCTGTTCACCCAGGTCGTTGTCGCCATTGCCGCCAGCCCGACCAAACAGCCACTATTCACGCTGGATGAGCGACTTGAGATGGCAAAACTGTCGCTGAGCCATATCGACAACATCAGTGTGATTGGCTTCGGTGGGCTGTTGATAGACAGCGTCCGGACAGAAAATGCCCAGGTTGTTCTACGGGGGCTACGGGCCGTATCTGACTTTGAGTATGAATTTCAACTGGCTGCGATGAATCGCCGTCTGGACTCCGCAATTGAGACCATGTTTCTGACGCCGTCTGAACGCTACACCTTTTTATCGGCGTCTATGGTCAAGGAAATCGCCTCTCATGGCGGAGACGTCTCACAATTTCTTCATCCTCAGGTCAATGAAAAGCTTGTCCAGCGCTTACAAAACTGAAGTCTGACGCCACCGGAGCCTCTCAGATTTAAACCCATGGCACTGCTGATCACTGACGAGTGCATTAATTGCGACGTGTGCGAACCCGAATGCCCTAATGAGGCCATCTCTCAGGGGGAGGAGTTTTACGTGATCGACCCGACCCTGTGCACCGAATGTGTGGGTCACTTTGAAAGCTCTCAATGTGTCGAGGTCTGTCCGGTGGAGTGCATTCTGGTAGACCCCGAGCGCCTGGAAAGCCAAGAAACACTGATGGATCGCTTCCGCTCGCTCACCGGCGGGGCCGCCGCACACCCACTAGGAAGTAGGCAACTCGATGTCGAGGCAACGCCACAAATACCAGGTCGCGACTGAACGGTATGGCCGCCATCTGAGACCTGCCCTCGCCAGGCGCGACGGTTCTGGCAATTCACGCAAGCGGCGCATCTTTTGATACCCCTTCTGCACGCCAAGATCCCGGCATGGCAGCACATCGGGCCTGCCGAGATAGAAGATCAGAAGCATCTGGACCGTCCATTCTCCGATGCCTCGCACCTGGCTCAGAGTATCGACGATCTGTTGATCCGTCATCTGGCTCAACCGGCGTCGTGCGGGCAATAAACCGGAAGCCTGGCGCTCAGAAAGATCGTAAAGCGCCAACGACTTTGGCCGGGATAAGCCTGCGGCGCGCAGTCGCTCCATCGGCATATCCAGCAGCGCCTCGGCACTCGGACGGCGGTGCACAAAAAGGTCCAGCATACGTCCATGGATCGTCCCCGCTGCCTTGCCACTTAACTGCTGGTAAACAATCGATCGGCAGAGGTACTCAAAGACCGATCGGTTGCTTCGGATCTCGATCGTACACGCACCTACATCGGTGATAATCCTCGCCAGGCCTTTGTCGCGTTCTGACAGGTACCTACAAGCGTCATAGAGACTGGTGGTGGAAAGATCAGTCAAGATTCACTCTAAGCTGTCTGAGCGACTTGGCTGGACTCAACTGCCACAGATCAATTTCATCATTTTGCTGGCGAAATGATGCCAAACACTCCCGACTGAAGCAGTTACTGAGTTGCGCCTTTATGGCCATGTTTACACCTTGATGGCCAACGATCAGGATGTCTCCAGAATGATCGTCCAATCCTGCGACAAATTGGCCCACCCGCGCTGCCACATCGTGAATGGTCTCACCTCCGGGGGCTGCCCGAAGGTGACACCCATCTCGCCAGGCTTCGTAGCCGATAGGGTCCCTCGCGCGAAGATCGGATTCCAGTTGTCCTTCGAAATCACCAAGGTCAAGCTCTGTCAGAGCCGGCTCGGTTTCGACGGAGCAGGCTACTTCTTCCCCGAGAATCTGCGCAGTCTCCCTAGCCCTTGATAACGGTGAGGAGATAAGGCGGCGTGGTGCGTAGCCGGCTTCCTTCAACAAAACAGCAAGTTGCGCCGCCTGATTCCGACCTTGAGCATTAAGCGCAATATCGCTAGTGGACTGCCACCGGCCCGCAAGGTTCCAGTTTGTCTGGCCATGTCGCGCAATCAATAGGGTCATAACTACGAATTCCCTCGGAAAACCCCCATTGTTAATCAGCGAGTCCCGGGTTTCCAGTCAACGGTCAACATCGTCTAGCGATTGCATCTACTTCTCTCAATTACAAAAACTCGCTTAGTAAACGTTGACTTTGCGCTGCCCGGAGGATATTATCTCTTCAGAATTTGTGCGACGCACAATTTCTGTTTATATCCTCCTCCAAATATTGATCCCGTCAGGAAATCTGGCGGGATTTTTTTTGTACATTTTTTAATGATTCAAAACATATATTTAAGAACTATTATGCTTATTGTTGGTTTAACTATTTATTTTATTTTTACCTACATTAAATAAATTTATTTTATGAATTGACTATTTTTTTGCATTGCACCATATTTTTAAAAATTCTGGCGCTGCTGACTTTCAGAGTCTTTTCGCTAAACTCGTCATACTGGATATGCATTTTTAGCCTCTTCCCAAAGAACACTTCCGATCTTGGTGTTTGCGCTACTAACCGGGTCAGTGCCTGATGATGCCTAGAGGGATCGAAGGTGGGCGATTAAAATGACTGATTCCAAATCTTTTCATGCCCGGTTAAAAACTGAATAACAATGACAACGATTTTTGACTCACCCCTATTAATCTTTCCGGGCCAAGGGTCCCAGTACCGGGGCATAGGAAAAGACCTTTTCGATGCTTTTGACACTGTTCGCCACCTTTACGAAGAAGCCAATGACACGCTGGGCTACGACCTTGCCCGCCTTTCTTTTGAGGATCCCGAGGATCAGATTCATCTGACCCGATATACCCAACCGGTCCTGCTCACCCACGCGATCGCCTGCCTGCGAATATTTAACGAGCAAACCGATTATTCGGTGAACCCGAAAGCTGCAGCCGGGCATAGCCTCGGAGAGTATTCAGCACTGGTTGCAGCCGGCGCTCTTAAATTCGCTGACGCATTGCGCCTGGTCAATGAACGCGGACGTCTGATGAGTGAACTGGGAGAAGGCGAAATGGAGGCGCTTCCCCTTGTGCTGGAGGACGCCAAGGAGTTGGCGGAGCAGCACTACTGCGCGGTGGCGGCATGCAACTTGCCTGATCAGACCGTTGTTGGCGGCAAAGCCAGCGACCTCAACTCACTGGTTGAGACCTTTGAAGAACAGTTCCCAGGCAAAAGATCATCCCGCCTGAAAACGGAAGGCGCGTTTCATACCTTTTACATGATCGGCGCCGCGCTTGAGTTCCGTACTGCCCTGGAGAACACTGTCTGGCAGTCGCCATCGATGTCAGTATTATCCAACACGACGGGGTGTTTTCATGACCCAAATCCTGATGGAATTCGGGCCGCACTCTTCTCTCAGTTATTCAACCCTGTCCTTTGGCACGCGAATCTCGTATACGCCGCTGAGCAGGGATGCCGGACGCTGGTCGAGTTTGGTGGGGGCATCGGCAAAGGGGAAACGCCTGCCGAAAAGAAACCCAACCTCGCGGGAATCGTCAAAAAGACCTTCAGGCGTCACGATAATCCACCCAAATATGTGGGCATCATCAATGAGGAAACACTGGCGCAGGCCGTTGCGCAGCTTGAAAGCCATGAGTGAGTTCCAAGTCCTGGAATCAGCGAGGTTACAGGCAATCCAAGATCTTTATAACGTAATCGCTTGAGTACGCCCGCACTTTACAGCCTCACCGTGCTGATCTGGGGTTCGAGCTGGCTGGCGATTCACTTTCAACTCGGCGAAGTAGCTCCCGAAGTCTCTATCGCTTACCGTTTCGTTCTGGCTTCAGGCCTGCTGGTGATCTGGTGCCGGTTACGCCGCATTTCTCTGCGGATAGCATTGCGCCATCACCCTTTCCTGGCGTTGTTAGGTCTAAGTCTATTCTCCTTGAATTACCTGCTTTTTTACTACGCAGCCTTTGATCTCGCGACGGGCCTGCTGGCTGTGATTTTCTCGACCATGACCGTAATGAATATTTTCAACAGCGCGATCTTCCTGAGGCGTCAAATTCAGAAAAAGACGGTACTTGCGGTCGTCTTCGGTCTCACCGGCATGGCGCTCGTATTCTGGCCTGAAATCACAACATCCGGCCCTCGCGTCGCAGCTGCTATTGGGATCAGCCTGATTGCTACTTATCTTGCCTCCATTGGAAATATTGTCTCGGCCCGCAATCAGAATCATGGCCTGCCAGTATCCTCGACCAACACAATCGGCATGGCTTACGGCGCACTCTTTATGCTCGCATACAGTGCCGGATCTGGTGCACCGTTCGTGATTGACACCAGCGCCACTTATATCGGCTCACTGCTGTTCCTGGCGTTGTTTGCGTCCGCGATCGCCTTTGGGTGCTATTTGACGCTGGTCGGGAGAATTGGCCCGGCGAATGCTGCCTATGCTACGGTACTGTTCCCGATTGTGGCGCTCGTCTTGTCGACCTGGTTTGAGGATTATGAATGGCAGAACCGCGCACTCGTAGGTGTTGGCCTGATCCTCATCGGTAACGCTATTGTGCTGTCCCGACCCGGACTGATCAGCCGCCTCAAGGCCTTATCGCCCAGAGGACAAAATAACGATTAGGTGCTGGTTACAGGGAGAGGCTTTCGAACACGGCTGAGCCATACAATGAGAGCAAGCGCTACCAACAAAAACGGCAGTACAAGCAAATTCAGCGTCTGCCAACCGGCAATCTCGTGCACCACACCCGAAACACCAGCTGTCAAAGCCACAGTCCCAAAGATCATGAGATCGTTCAGCCCCTGGGTCTTGGCCTTCTCTGCGGGTGAATAGCTTTCTGTAACCAGCGTTGTCCCGCCCACAAAGAGAAAGTTCCAACCTAGCCCCAACAACACCAGCCCCGTAACAAAATGTACAACACTGGCACCGCTCAAATTAGCCGCCACACTGGCAACTAGCATCACCACACCGATACCCATAATTCTCAATACGCCGAAGCGGTTAATCAGGTTGCCTGTAAAAAATGAGGGCAAAAACATGGCAAGTACATGCCACTCGATCACAAACGCAGTATCCTCAAATGAATGACCACATCCCGCCATCGCAAGTGGCGTGGAGGTCATGACTAGGTTCATAACACCGTAGGCAATCAGTGCGCCGATAACCGAAACGAAGAACGCGGGTTGTCGAACGATCTGTGAGAGCGGTCGCTGACTACCGCGACGCTCTGCCTCACCGGGCGGTGGGATTCGCAACAGAGCTGCCAGGACGATCAGAAGTGAGTACAAGATCAGAAGGCTCGCGTAACTGCCGGCAAAGGGAAAACCCGCAATCAGATCACGATTGAAAGCTGCAAGATTCGGGCCCGCAAACGCGGCCACGACACCCCCAGCCAACACCCACGAAATGGCCCGACTACGGTACCTGTTGCCGCTGATGTCTGCGGCAGCGAAGCGGTAGTAGTGGCCCACACCGTTTAGTACACCGATCAGCAAAGACCCGACACAAAACATCCAAAAGTCCCGCTCCGTGATCGCGTGGATTGCGATGGTCGCACCGACCAGGCCTGCGAGTGGACCAATCATAAAACCCCCACGTCGTCCGATGCGCTTCATCATGAGAGACGCAGGAAAAGTCGTGAGCAAAGTGCCGACGTACATACACGAGAGCGGCACCGTTGCCCAGAGGCTGTTCGAAGCAAGTGACAGCCCGGTCAGTGCCGACGTCGCGACAATCAGGGAACTGCCTGAAAGCATTAGCGCCTGACAGGCAGAAAGAATCAGTACGTTGCGACGCAGCGCAGCCGAAAAAGACACGAAGATGCTCTCCTGGGGAAACGGGCCGACTATGAACTCTGAAGCAGGTGCCCCCCGCTGGGGGGTCCGGGCAAAGTTGGGCTACTGTTCTTTAAGGGCAGCGACAACACTACATGCCGCGGCGATACTTGCCGCCAACTTCAAAGAAAGCCTGTGTCAACTGGCCAAGCGAACAAACGCGAGCCGCATCCATGAGCGGGTAAAAAACATTTTGGCCGTGCAGCGCGGCCTCTTTTACCGCGTCAATTGCAGGCTCAGCCGCATCCCGATGCCGGTGCTGAAACTGCTTGAGTCGCTCTAATTGGCCCTGCTTTTCCGATTCAGTCCCGCGAGCGAGTTCCACATCAGTTTCACTGCTGTCGTCATCATTGAGGAAAGTATTTACCCCGATGATGGGGTAACTGCCGTCATGCTTGCGGGTCTCATAATAAAGGGACTCTTCCTGAATCTTGCCGCGCTGATAACCAGTTTCCATTGCGCCCAGCACACCCCCCCGCTCCGCAAGCCGGTCGAACTCGGCCAATACGGCTTGCTCTACCAGATCCGTCAGTTCTTCAATTATGAAGCTACCTTGATTGGGATTCTCGTTGCGGGCAAGTCCCCACTCCCGGTTGATGATCATCTGGATCGCGAGCGCCCTACGTACCGATTCCGCGCTAGGCGTCGTAAATGCCTCATCGTGTGCATTGGTGTGCAAGCTGTTGCAGTTGTCGTACACAGCGATCAAGGCCTGTAGGGTCGTCCGGATATCATTGAAACCCATCTCCTGTGCATGCAGGGACCGACCGGAGGTCTGAATATGGTATTTGAGTTTCTGGCTGCGCAAGTTGGCCCCGTAACGTTCGCGCAGCGTGATGGCCCAAATTCGGCGAGCCACCCTTCCCAACACGGTGTATTCCGGATCCATTCCGTTAGAGAAGAAGAAAGACAGATTGGGCGCAAAATCATCGACCGCCATCCCACGCGCCAGATAGGACTCAAGATAGGTGAAGCCGTTGGCCAGCGTCAGCGCCAGCTGGGTAATCGGGTTGGCTCCCGCCTCCGCAATGTGATATCCAGAAATCGATACTGAGTAGAAATTCCGAACACGATTGTCGATGAAGTACTGCTGGATATCCCCCATCATGCGCAGGCTGAAATCCGTCGAGAACAGGCAGGTATTCTGACCCTGATCTTCCTTGAGAATATCGGCCTGTACGGTTCCTCTAACGTTTTCCAGCGCGAAAGATCGAATCTTGGTTACCTCCTCTGCTGACGGCTCGCGTGAATGTTCATCGCGAAACCGGTCAACCTGCTGATCAATCGCAGTGTTGAGAAAAAAGGCCAGTACGGTCGGCGCCGGGCCGTTGATCGTCATTGACACCGAAGTGGCTGGATCGCAAAGATCAAAACCTCCATAAAGGGTTTTCATATCGTCTAGCGTTGCGATCGAAACTCCAGACGTGCCAACTTTGCCGTAAATATCCGGACGCACTGCGGGATCGGCACCGTACAAGGTTACCGAATCAAATGCGGTCGACAGACGTTTGGCACTGGAATCTGCAGAAAGCAGACGAAAGCGCTGGTTGGTCCGGGCCGCATCCCCCTCTCCCGCGAACATCCGGGTGGGATCTTCGTTTTCACGCTTGAACGGGAACACGCCAGCGGTAAAGGGAAACGATCCGGGAACATTCTCCAACAGTTGCCAACGAAGTCGGTCTCCTGCATCATGGTAACGTGGCAGGCTCACCCGCGGAATTCGGGTACCAGATAGAGAGGTGTAACTCGCACTCTGTGCTTTTTTAGGATCACGATATTCGCCGTCGGGATCCTCTTCCCGATACTGCGCCCGCAGTCCATCGAAGCCCTCAATCTGCGAGAGCACGTCTTTGCCCAGAGCGGTTTCCGCCGCACCGGCAAGCGCCTCCAGAGGCTCTGTCGACTGCCCCCCGGACTTGAGAAGATCAATACTCGTACGAAGGTGCTGGCGGCGTCTCGCCAAGGTCTCCAGTTCATCGACCCGCTCGTGGTAACGGCGCACCGAGTCTGCAACTTCCGCAAGATACCGTTCCCGCTCACCGGGAAGACTCTGCGCGCTTTGCCTCGCGCTACGGGCTTCATCAAGAAGTCCCGGACCCGGTATGAGACCCTGCGCCACCAGCGACACCTTGAGCGCCTGGTAGAGTTCGCTAACCCCTGCATCGTTAAACCGTGCGGCCATGGTTGTGTACACCGGCATCTCGTCGGACGCCTGGCTGAAGGCTCCACGGTTACGCTGCACCTGCTTGCGCACATCGCGTAGCGCATCCTTTGCACCCTTCCGATCTGACTTATTGATGGCCACCGCATCGGCATAATCCAGCATCTCGATCTTTTCAAGTTGAGAGGCTGCGCCGAATTCGGGCGTCATGACATACAGTGACGTATCCACCTTAGAGGTGATACCAGCATCTCCCTGGCCGATTCCTGGTGTCTCG